>DASVVF010000657.1:0-3933 GCA_036386695.1 Catenuloplanes sp.
GGTCGCCGGCGCCGGAGTCGGGTCGGGGGTCGCCCGGGCCCGGATGCGCTGTGGGGAGGCCGGCCGCCATCGGTGCCGCGGCGGGGGCGGTGTCCGGTGCGGTCTCGCCGGCCTTCAGGTCCGATCCGCTCCTCGCGCCCCAGCCGGCCGACGTCGGGTCGGCCGCGAACTGCACCCCGGCGGGGCGGTTCGGCGAGCCAGCGGGGACCTCGGGCGGAGCCGGGTCGGGGTCCGTCACGGCTGGGGCGACCCCGTCGTACGGTGCCGTGGCCACGGCCTCGATGCTGACGTGCGGAACGCCGTCATGGGCCCAGACCCGCAATGCCGCCGGGGCACCTACCCCTTCGACGCCCAGGGCGACCCGCAGGTGGGGGTGCCGGGCGACGACCGAGGCGACGGCCTCGACCAGATCTGTCACCGCAGGCGGCGAGATCGGCGCCGGTTGAGCCGCGGCCCGCCGCCGTAGTTCGTTGCGGCGTGCCAACTTCTGCAGTGCGTCGTCCAGTCCACCGCGCACGGTAACTGACCCCCTTCACGCTTGTCGCCGTCCCCCGCGCTGCCGGTCCCGCCGGTCCCGCCTGCCCCGCCTGCCCCCGCCTGCCCCGCCCGTGCCTATCGATCCCCGCCGCCAGCGGGTGTGCCTACCAGAGTGCCCTGCCCCGGGTGTTCCGCCCACTGAAACCCCCGGGCTCATCCGGGTGCCCGCCCACCAGAGCGCTCCGAGGCGACCGGTACCGACCGACCGGACTGCTCGCCGCACCCGGTACCGACCGACCGGACTGGCTCGCCGCACCCGGTACCGGTCTACCAGCGCGCGGCCTCTACACCAAGCGATCCGGGCTCACCGTCGGGCCGCCGGCGCACCCCGCACTCCCAGCGTGCCCCTCAGCACCATCGGCACCACGACCCGCAGCGCCGGTCGCCGTGGCGGGTCGCCGTACCCACCCGGTCGCCGCACTCACCGGGTGGCCTTCATCCGGACCGCGCGGTCGAGCGCCCGATCGAGGACGACGAGCATGGCGTCGCGGACCGACAGCCGGTCGCGGGCGTCGAAGGCCAGGACCGGCACCTGGTCGCTCACCGCGAGCGCCCAGCGGACCTCGTCCAGCTGGTGGCTCAGGTGCCCGTCGAACGTGTTCACGCCGATCACGAACGGCAACTCGGCGCGTTCGAAATAGTCGATCGCGGGATAGCAGTCGTCCAGGCGCGTGGTGTCGACGATGACCAGCGCGCCGAGGGCGCCGCGGGTCAGGTCGTTCCACATGAAGGCGAACCTGTTCTGACCGGGCGTGCCGAACAGGTACAGCTTCAGGGTCTGGTCGATGGTCACACACCCGAAGTCCATGGCGACGGTGGTCGTGGTCTTGGTCGAATCGGGGCCGGGGTCGTCGATGCCGTACGACGCCGCCGTCATCTCGGCCTCGGTGGTCAGCGGGGCGATCTCGGAGATGGCGCCTACGGTGGTGGTCTTCCCGACCCCGAACCCACCGGCGATGATGATTTTTACGGGTACGGGCGGGACCGGGCGCACCGGCTCCCGGGGGTACGGCACTCGGGCGGTGGCGACGGCACGGTCATGAGATGGCACGAAGTCCACGGATCACTCGCAGGATGGTGTCGGGGTCGGGAGACCGCTCGTCGAGCACGTGCACGTCCAGGTGGCCCGCTGCCCGCAGGTCACCAACCAGGATCTTGGTGACGCCGAGATGCAACCGGAGCCGCGCCGAGATCTCGGCCACCGACATCGGCTCCACGCAGAGCGCCACGATCGCCCGCGACTCCGGCGGCAGGCGCGGCATCGCGGTTGCCGGGTGGGCGGTCACCTGGGTTTCCAACCCGATGTCCGGGTCGGCCGCGTCAACCCGGCCGGACGTCATCACGAACGGACGCAGGCCCGTTCCGGAGTCCGCCGGCGGCGACACCGGGACCTGCTGCCCAGGGCTGTCAGCCGCCGCCGGAGCTGCCGCCTGGAGGTACGGGCGGACCCGGGGCGGGCCGGTCGAGTCCCGCCCGCCCTCGTCGGGTGCGGGGGTCACGACTGAACGGCGTTCTTCAGCTCGGCGATCAGCCGCGGGGTCAACGCGCCGCCGGCCCGGGTGGCGAACAGGGTCATCTCGTACGCCAGGGTGCCCAGATTGGCCGAGCGGTCGGCGATGACGCCCAGCACCGACCCGCTGCTGATCGCTGTCACCAGTAGGTAGCCGTCGGACATGTCGATGATCACCCGGTTGAGTCCGCCGAGCGCGTACCACGACGCGGCGCCGCCGGCGAGGCTGGTCAACCCGGACACGATCGCGGCCAGCCGTTCGGCGTTCGCCCGGTCCCGGATCGCGGACATCGCCATCAACAGGCCGTCGGACGAGACGGCGATGGCTTCGACGACGCCCGCGGTCCCCGACGTGAACGAGTCGAGCAGCCAGTTGAAGGTCTTCGCCTCGGCGCTGAGCTGCGTGGCCGCATAGCCCCGCTGCCCCTGCGCCTCGCCGGTGTCGGTCGGGTAAGGAGTGGTCATCTCTGCTGTCCCCCTGGGTGTGGTCGGGCCTCGCGCAGCGCGAGCGCGACGCCGGACTCGAACTGCTCGATAAGATTCCTGGCTTCGTCGGGGTCCATGGGTTGGGTCGGGCGGCGGTCGACGGCCCGGGCCGGCGGGGTGGTCGCCGCCAGCGTGGCGCCGGGGACCCGCCGCGTCAGCCCACTGCGCAGCAACTCCGGAGCCGGCGGCGTCGCGGCTTGCTCGCCCGGTCGCGGCGGAATGCGGACCACCTCCCGTTGGGCGCGGTGCACGCCCTCCTCGAACTGTTCGACCAGGGTACGAGCGGCGTCCGCGTCGGCCGGAACCGATGGGGGGGACAGCACCTGGGCGCCGCAGTCCTCCGGTAGTTGCGAGCCCGGCACGCGCCGTCGCAGAGCGGGCATATTACCGCTGTCACGCTGGCGCGGGATCCCCGCCGGCGCGGTCTCCGCGGCCGCCCACCCATCGACCCGCGCGGCCGAGCTGGCCGGCGTGGCCGGCGCGGCTGGGCTGGCCGGCGCGGCTGGGCTGGCCGGCGTGGCTGGGCTGGCCGGCGTGGCTGGGCTGGCCGGCGTGGCTGGGCTGGCCGGCGTGGCTGGGCTGGCCGGCGTGGCTGGGCTGGCCGGTAGGGCCGGGCTGGTCGGGAGGGCCGGGCTGGCCGCCGCGGCGGGGCCGGCTGGCGGGCCGGACAGCGCCCGGGTCGGCAGCGGGGTTGGTCCGGCCAGCCCGTTGGCGGCTCCGGCGGCGAATCCGTCACCGGTCGTCGGCTGCCCCGGGGAGGCCGGTCGGCTGGTGGTGGTCAGTCCGTTGATCGTGGCTGGCGGCTGCGTCGGCACGGGCGCGTCGACGGCCGGTCTGCGGGGCGTGGCCGGTGGTGCGGTGCCCGGCGCCGCTGTCCGCGACCGGTTGCCGGTGGCCTCCCGGCGGGGCAGGAAGGCGTTCCAGCTCCGGGCCGCGGCCAGGGTGCGGCTGGCCCGGGTCAGCGGTGCCGGATCGAACGGGCTGCCCGCCGGCACGCCGGGCCCGGCCGGTGGTTCGGCGACCGCCGGCGACCTGGGTGCGGCAGCCGGCAGGGCGGCGCGGCCGGCCGGTACGCCGGTCGGTACGGCCGTCGCCGGGAGCGGCTCGGAGCGGGTCGGCAGCAGGTGGCTCTCCTGCAGCTCCACGACGGCGGTCAGGCCGCCGCCCGGGGTGGCCCGCAGGCCGACGGTCATCCCGTGCCGGCGTGCCAGGCGGCCGACCACGAAGAGGCCGAGCACCTCGGTGGGCACCAGGTCGAGGCGTTCGCGGCGGGTCAGCCGGGCGTTCTCCTCTTCGAGCCGGTCGTCGGGAAGCCCCAGGCCGTGGTCGACGACCGTCAGCCGCATGCCGCCCTCGGCCGCCGTGGCCGAGACGGTGACCCGGGTGTGCGGTGGGGAGAA
>DASVVF010000658.1:0-12316 GCA_036386695.1 Catenuloplanes sp.
CGCCACGCCCGGCGGCCCCCCGCCACCGCCGACACGTTCCCCTGACCCGCGCACTGACGTCCACAAATGCCCCGCTCGGTCGCGGGTGGGGGCCGCCGCGGCGGTGCCGTCGACCATTACGCCGGGCGACGGGCGCCGTGGTCACCCCCACCCGGTCGGTGCCGCCCACGCCGGCGCCGCGACAGTCCACATTCGCCACCTCCCGCCCCCCGCCGACCGGGGCGGGCGGAGGCCGCTGTCGCCGCGACGGTGGACCTGCCGCCCCCCCGGCCCTTAGGTTTCGGTGCGGGGCCGCGAGCCGACGTATCCGACGTGGAGGTGCCGCGAGCCGACGTATCCGACGTGGAGGTGCCGTGAAACGCGCAATTCTCGCTGTCTGCCTGATGGTCGGGGCTACCACCCTGGCGACGCCCGGTCCGGCCCGGGCCGCCGCACCGCCGGCGGTGTCGGTGCTGTCCACGACCTGCGACGGTTTCGTGTTCGCCAACGCCGTGGGGGCGGCCGCCGACGCCAGAGGCCGGCTGCACGGGTTCGCCGGCTACGAATCCAGCAGTTGCGGCAAGCGGATCTACTATTTCGAGGGTGCCGGTACCTCCTGGACGACCCGGTCCACGTCGCTGGTCGGTTCCGTGGTCGACGTGGCACAGGACACCACCGGCACCTACCTGCTGTACGTCATCAACGAGCTGTCCGGGTCGGCGGAGCTCGCCGTCGCCCGGCGCGCCCCGGACGGCACGATCACCCGGCTGGCGATCGTGGCACCGGTCAGCGGCACCGCCCAGGGCCAGCGGGGCAGCATCGTGGCCCGGGGAGGCAAGTGGCTGGCGGTGTGGTCCCAGGGCAACGGCACGGCCACCGACAACGACCTCTACCAGTTCGGCACCCTGTACGGTTCGCCCGGCACCAGCTCGCCGGTCGCGATCGGCAGCGGCAACGACATGGCGCCGGCGCTGACCTTCGCACCGGACGGCGCGGTGATCCTGGCCTTCACCCGGACCCAGAGCACCGGCAAGGTCGTCCGGGTGGCCCGCACCACGAACGGCGGCACCTGGTCGTGGCGCACCGCCGGCAGCAGCCTGCCGATCGACCCGTACTTCGCCAGCCTGGACCTGGCCGTGACCTCGGCCGGCACCTTCGTGAGCTGGACCGAGCGGGTCGACGGCATCTCCCAGATGGTGGTGGCCGACGACCTGACGGGGTCCTGGCGGCGGCAACGACCGCCGGCGGTCTACGACTCGGCGAACTGGGACGGCAGCATCGTCGCCTCCGGCGCCAAGGTGCTGGCCGGTTACAGCAGTGGCGACGAGTACCCCAACGACACGGTCAACTTCGCCAAGCGGACCACCGCCACCGGGGCGTGGACCGAGGTGCCCGCCGACCCGGCACCGGGCAGTATCGACTCCAAGGGCGTCGCCGGCGTCTTCCTCTTCGGCAGCGCCGCGACCGCCCTGGTGGCCAGCGGCGACCGCCTGTACGCGATCAACGGGCTGACCCTCTAGTCGACGGGCCCCGGATGGGCGCACCGACACCGGCCGGCCCCGCAGCGTTACCCGCGGGGCCGGCCGGTGGCACATCGGCAGCTGTTGTTATCCAACCGTGGCACCACCCGAACCGGATCTTCACCCGGGGCGGGCACGATGGTGCGCCGGAGCATCCGACGGCCGGCCTCATTCCGCCCTCGGTGGCCGGCGTGACTCGGTATGCCACTGTCGGCGCCGGACGTTGCGCAACCGGGCGCGTAGATGGGGGAATCATGGGGGAATTGTCACGGGCGGGCCACCGGGGTCGGTGCCGGATCGGGCTGGGGCGGGCACTGACGGTGGCCGTCGCGGCGACCGCCCTCGCGGCGGCCGCCGGATGCACGAACAACGATCCGCCAGCGGCCACCGGCAAGCAGGGACAGGCGCCGGCCGGGTCCACCGCGCCCGCCCCGGCCACTCCCGGCGACGTGGCGGCGGCGGCCAACGCCCTGACGATCAGCCCGGGTGACGGGGTCACCAACGCGCCGGTCCGGACACCGCTGCAGGTCAGCGCCACCGACGCGACGCTGGACGCGGTCACCGTCGTCGACGGCGCGGGTGGCCGGGTCGCCGGGCAGTTCACCGCCGACAAGCGCGGTTGGAAGTCCACCGGGACGCTGAAATACCGCACCTCCTACACGGCGACGGTGACCGCGACCGACGCCGGCGGACGGCCCGTCACCCGCACCAGCAAGTTCACCACCGTCAAGCCGGCCAACCTGACGATGCCGTACCTGCGGGCCAACGCCGACCTGGCCCTGTCCAGCCGCAAGACGTACGGCGTGGGCCAGCCCATCGTGGTCCGCTTCGATGAGCGGATCCCGGACCGCAAGGCGGCGGAGAAGAGCCTGAAGGTCACCACCAATCCACCGGTCACCGGGGCCTGGCACTGGTACACCGACCAGCAGGTGCATTGGCGCCCGCAGAAGTACTGGGCGTCCGGAACCAAGGTGAGCGTCACGGCGGACGTGTACGGCGTCGATCTCGGCCGCGGCCTCTACGGCGAGCAGAACCGCAGCGCCTCCTTCACCATCGGCGAGAAGCACGTCGCCATCGCCGACGACAACACCGACCACATCCGGGTGTTCATAAACGACAAGCTGACCCGTACGGTGCCGACCTCGATGGGCAAGCACCAGACAGTGCGCAACGACAAGGGCCAGACGTTCGACCTGCGTACCCGCAGCGGCGCGCACGTCGTGCTGGGCACGGCGGCGGTGACCGAGATGACCGGTGCCAGCTGGGGGTTGACCGGGGCGGCCGACTACAAGGTGAACTCCCGGTTCACCACCCGCCTCTCCTATCAGGGCGAGTACCTGCACGAGAAGCGCGACAACGTGGCCAAACACGGTCGGCAGAACGACTCACACGGCTGCCTGAACCTCGGCACGAACGACGCCAGGTGGTTCATGAACAACTTCATCCCGGGTGACGTGGTGGAGGTGAAGAACACCGGCATCCAGTTGGCGCCCATGGACGGCCTCACCGACTGGAACATGTCGTGGCGGCAGTGGCTGGCCGGCAGCGCACTCGGTGAACACTGACCCCACGTGCCCGCGTCCACCTGGATGTGGGACACCTGAACCTCCGGAAACCCGGCACCTCGCATTGACGGGGGTGCCGGCGCAGCTCAGTGCCCGGGTGCCAGATTGACGGGTCCGCGACCGCTTGGTGACAGCGAGTGACAATCGGGGACATTGCTCACGGTCACCATCGCGCCACCCCTCGCCATTTTGTTGCCGGCTTTCGCCTGTTTTAGCGCTCCCTGCGAGCTCGGAACGGCGGATCATCGCTAGCGGTACGGGTGGAGCGGTCGCAGCATGCTTCCATAACGGACTTATCATCACGTAGCGTTACCTTTTAGAAAGAGGACCACGGAAGCCGGAAATAGCCCAACTGATCGGGGACAACGTGCGAGTGAATCGGAAGTTCATGGCAGCGGTAGCCGGGCTCCTGGCGATGTTCATCGCCGCGCCGGCCGAGGCTGCTGTCGATTCCCGCACGACCGTCCAGGTGCAGGTGGCGGCCAACGTCAGCATTTCCGGGTACGACATCGACTACGCGATCAAGTACCTCAACGCCCGCACCACCCGGACCCGGCTGGTGCGGGGCCGCTGCGTCAACGGACCGGCCCGCTGCATCGACGTCCGGTTCGCGGTCCTGCGCAGTGCCGCCTGGTACGGATACGGTGCGCCGCCGAGCTCCACCCGCTCGGGCTTCATCCACCTGGCCGCGGTGTCCAAGCAGGCGAACTCGTCCACCCGCCGGCGCCTCTTCCTGCACGAGATCGGCCACGCCCGCAACCTTGAGCACGGCAGCAGCTGCGCCAGCGTCATGTACACCTGGCTCTACTGCGCCGGCAAGCTCGTGCCGTACGCCTTCACGCCGGCCGAGACCGCCGCGTTGAACCGGCAGTGACCCTCCTCCCGGTCGGCCCACGGGGCCGACGTCCCTCCCGGCCGGCCCACGGGGGACGTGGCGGATCGCCCGATGTCCTCCCCGAAAGACACTGCTCGTCGCGCCGGTGACCGGCTGGACTGGTCATCGACCGGTGCGACCGGTGCGGGGGCGCACGGCGAGGGAGGGCCACCATGCGACGCATGCTCAACCGATGGATCCGGGGCGGCGCCACGCTGGCGGGCGCGCTGTCGGTGGCGATGGTCGCGCTGCTGCTGCCGGCCTCGCCGGCGCACGCGCTGGGCTCCGGGGAATCTTGGGCCGGCTCCCGGGACTACTACCGGACGGACGCGTTCCAGATCAACGGCACCCTGCCCGGCGTGCGGGTGCACGGGTTCGTCAGGGACGTCAACGGCACCCGCCAGGTCTTCGGCTCGGTGGTTGACACCGCGGACGACGACCGGTGCGCCCGGGTCATCGTCGGCGGGGCCGGCGCGGGCCTGGTCGCCAACGAGACGGTCTGCGGTAACGGCACCAGCACGACGTACCTCACCAGGGAGTTCACCGGGCGGATGATCGTGGTGGTGCAGCGCCTGCACGCCGACCGGGTGACCGGCGACAAGATCTACAGCATGCAGGGGCCCGACGGTCGTCGCTGAACGTGGTGCTGAAGACCGCGACCACCGACGGGTGCGCCGTGGGGCAGGCATCGGCCGGCAACGCCGCGCCGGTCAGCGCCACCTCTTGTGTGAGCGGCAGGTACGAGGGATTCGGCTCGTTCGACTTCACCGGTCCGATCACGGTGCAGGGCTGCTACGAGCCGACGAGCGGCACCCGGCGATGCATCGAGACCGTCGTGCCGGAACCGGTGTAACGCACGGCCCGCACCCCGGGCCGGTTGGCGTGCCACCGGCTGGCCCGGTCCCGCCGCCTGAGCCGGGCGCGCGCCGCCCGACTACTGTCGAGCGGTGCGCGCCCCTCGCCTGTCGGCCCGGACCCGGTCCGCCCTGTTCGACGTGCTGGTGGCCGGATGCGTCCTCGGCCTGACGCTGTTCAACGCCTTCGATGTGCGCCTGTCCCGGTGGCTCCTCGTGCCGGGTCTGGTGATGGGCGTCGCGATCCTGTTGCGGCGCCGCTGGCCGGTGTCGACGATGGCCGTGGTCGCGCTTACGGCCCTGGCCCAGGTGTTGATCTTCCCGTCGACCGCCGAGCCGCTGCCGTACGACGTCGCGGTCCTCATCGCGATGTACTCGGTGGTCAAGTACGCCCCCCGCCTGCGCGACGCCTACCTGGCCGCGGCGGTGGTCGGCGCCGGCATCGTGATCCAGGTGATCCGCCAACCGGGCGACTGGTTCGCCCTCGCGCTGTGGTACGTCGGCGTCTGCGGCGGAGTGTGGCTGATGGCCTACACCCTGCGGAACCGGCGGATGTACGTGGTCGGTCTGGAGGAGCGCGCGGCGACCCTGGAGCGCGAGCGCGAACATCTGGCCCGCATCGCGGTCGCCGATGAACGGGCCGCGATCGCCCGCGAGCTGCATGACGTGGTCGCGCACAGCCTCGCCGTCATGATCGTGCAGGCGGAGGGCGGGCGGTACGCGTTCCACGCCGATCCCCGGCAGGCGTTGACGGTGCTCGAGACGGTGGCCGCCACCGGCCGGGAGGCGCTGGACGACATGCGCGGTCTGGTCGGGGTGCTCCGCGGCTCCGACCCCGCCGACGCCCAACCGGGGCACACCGCACCCGGCCACACCGCACCCGGCCACACCGGCGCGCCCGCCACCGCCGACGCCGGGGCGCCGGCGCTCCGGGGCGACGACCTGGTCGCGGTAGCCACCGACCGCCGCCGGGTGGGCGCCGAGCACCTGGGCGTGCTCGCGGAACGGGCCAGGTCGGCGGGGCTGCTGGTGTCGATCCGGGACGACGGTGGGCCGGGCGTGTTGCCGCGCGGCGTGGAGATCGCCGTCTACCGGGTGGCCCAGGAGGCCCTGACCAACGTCCTGCGTCATGCCGGCCCCGGTACGACCGTCGCGATGACCGTGCTGCGCACGCCGACCGGCATCGAGCTGCGGGTCGAGGACGACGGCGGCCCCGGCACGGCGTCCGGACCGTCGTCCGCCCACGGCCGTGCCGCCCACGGGGCTGCCGCCCACGGCGGTGCCACCGGCGGCAGTGCCACCCACGGGGCTGCCGCCCACGGGGCTGCCGCCCACGGGGCTGCCGCCCACGCCGGGCACGGCCTGGTGGGCATGCGCGAGCGGGTGGCCGTACACGGTGGGGTGTTCAGCGCCGGCCCGCGCACCGGCGGCGGCTGGGCCGTGACGGCCAGCATTCCGCTGCGGCCGCGGGTGACCGAAGGGGTGGCCGGGTGACCATCGGGGTGCTCGTGGTCGACGACCAGCCGCTGGTCCGCGCCGGCTTCCGAATGATTCTCGACTCCCAGCCGGACATGGAGGTCAGGGGCGAGGCCGCCGACGGGGCGCAGGCGCTGCGGCTGGTCGCCACCCAACGCTCGGCCGGCACCCCGCCCGACATCGTGATGATGGACATCCGGATGCCGGTCCTCGACGGCGTGGCCGCCACCGAACAACTCTGCGCGGCTGGGCACCCCACCCCCCGGGTGATCATGTTGACGACGTTCGACACCGACGAGGAGGCGTTCGCCTCGTTGCAGGCCGGAGCGAGCGGCTTCCTGCTCAAGACCGCCCCGCCGGCCGAGCTGCTCGCCGCCATCCGCGCCGTGGCCAGCGGCGACGCGGTCGTGGCGCCGAGCGTCACGCGGCGGGTGCTGGACCGGTTCGCCGGCCGGTTCGTAGCCCTCGCCCCGGCCGAGCGACGCCTGGGTCACCTCACCGAACGGGAACGCGAGGTCGTCCTGCTGATCGCGCAGGGGCTGTCCAATGCTGAGATCGCGGCGCGGTTGGTGGTCGCCGAGGCCACCGTCAAGACCCACGTCGGGCGGGTGCTGACCAAGCTCGGTCTGCGCGACCGGGTCCAGGTCGTGGTGCTCGCCTACGAGTCCGGGCTGGTGCGCCCCGGCGCCTGAACCACCCGGGTGGTCCAGCGGCGCCGGGGCGTCGCCCCCCGTTCAGGTGACCGCCATCGCCTCCACGATCGACACCTTGGCGGCCCGGCGGGCGGGCAGCACCGCGGCCACCGCCGCCGCGGCCATGGCGACCAGCACCAGCACCCCCAGCGCCACCCACGGCACGACGATGGTGGCGTCGATCGCCGACAGCAGGGTGCCGACCAGCAACCGACCGTAGATCAACCCGTACCCGATCCCGACCAGGGCCCCGACCGCCCCCATCAGCAGGGCCTCGGTCAGCAACGTGCCCCTGAGCTGCCCACGGGTCAGCCCCAGCGCCCGCACCGTGGCCGACTCCCGGGTGCGTTCCAGGACCGACAGGGACAGCGTGTTCGTCACGCCGAACAGGGAGATCAACACTGCGGTGCCGAGCAGGCCGGCGAACAGGATGACCAGCCCCTGCACCGCCGCGGCCACGTCATTGGCCAACTCCGCCGCACTGCCGATCTGGACCAGGGGGTACGTCGCGGCCAGCGCCCGCAGGGCATCGCGCGACGCCGTGGGCGACACTCCCGGTGCGGCCTTGGCCAGCAGCACGGTCGGCGCCCGGGACCCGACCAGCGTGGTGAACTCGTCCCAGGGCAGCAAGGCGTCGACCCTGGGGGTGCCGGGGATCGACACGTCGCCGGTGCCGACCACCGTCAGCGGGCGGGAGCCGCCGCGTACCCCGGCGGCCAGCCGGGCCCCCCGGCTGCCGGTCAGCCGACCATCGTCGGCCAGCACCACCGTGCCGGCCCGCAGGTCCACCAGGGTTCCCGTCGTCATCGCCGGCCGGACCAGGCTGCCGAGCCCGCCCGGGTCGACCGCCGCGACCCGTACCCGGGTGCCGTCGACGGTGAGGTCACCGACGCGGATCTCGGCGACCCGGGCGACCTCGGCGCGGCCGCGCAGCGCCTCGGCGTAGCCGGCCGGCACGGTGGCGTTGCCCTGCTCCCCGTAGCGGACCGCGGTCAACACGTAGTCGGCCGGGAACTGGCTGGCCAGTCGCCGGTCGGCGGTGGCCTGGATGCTGCCCAGCACCACCGCGGAGAGCGCCAGCAGGCCGATGGCGATCATCAGGGTGGCCGTGGTGATCGCGGTACGGCCCGGGTTGCGGCGGGCGTTGGCCACCGCGAGTCGACCGGGCACCCCGACGAGGCGGGCCGGCACCGCCGCGACCACGGCGGTCAAGGGGCCGATGAACAACGGCAGCCACAGCAGCAGGGCCAGGAACGTCACGACGCCGCCGGCCATGACCACGAACGCACCGGTCTGCGGATCGTCGTGCCCGACGCCGACGCCGGTCAGCGCCACCCCGGGCACCGCCACCACCAGTCCGGCCACGAACCGCAGCAGCTGCCGCCGCCGGGACACCGCCGGCGCCCCGGGCAGATCACGCAACGCCGCGATCGGCGCCGTCCGGGTGGCCCGCACGGCGGGCACCAGCGCGGAGCCCACCGTCACCAGCAGCGCGACAGCCAGCCCCGCCACGATGGGGGTGGCGGTCACCTCCAGGCCGCCGATCGGCAGGCCGGCGTTGAGCAGCCCGTTGAGCAGCGCGGCCAGGCCCAACGCCACCGCGAATCCGACCAGCACCCCGGCCACCCCGCCGACCAGACCGACCACGGTGGACTCGATCAGCACCGAAGCGAAGACCTGGGTACGCGTCGCGCCGATGCAGCGCCGCAGCGCGGTCTGCCGTACCCGCTGGGCCAGCAGGATCGCGAAGGTGTTGTAGATGACGAACCCGGCGACGATCAGCGACACCACCGCGAAGATCGACAGAGCCATCACGAACTCGTCCGCGACCTTGCTGGCGCGCTCGGCCAGGGCGGCGCGACGCTGGTCACCGGTGGCGACGTCGGCCCCCGGGCCCAGTGCCGCCCGGATGGCACCGGCGAGCCGGGCCTCGGACACCCCGGCCCGGGCCGTCGCCACGATCTCCGTGAACCCGGACTCGCCGGTCAGCGCGGTGATCTCCCGGGTCGGCAGGCCGACCACCGACCGGCCGGCGAACTCCTGCGAGACCCCGAAGTCGAGCAGGCCGGTGAGCCGGTACCGGTGCCGGGACCCGTCGCTGGCCAGCACGGTGATCGGGTCCCCGATCGCCAGCTTCTGATGTGCGGCGGTATCCCGGTCCAGCAGGGCCTCGTCGGGTCCGGCCGGCACGGTCCCGCTGACGTCGAAGGCGCGCAGCGCCGCGTTCCCGTCGGTGGAGAGGACCAGGCCGGCGTCGCCGAAGTTGGTCAACGGCGCACCGTCGGCGCCCAGCATCGCCAACGCGGCGACCATCCGGCCCTGCGCCGCCGCCACCTCGGGCAGCGTCGCCACGGTGCCGGCCTGCGCGGCGGACAGGTACCGCTCGACCCGGCCGTCGGGGTGTGTCTTCGCTTGCACCGAGGCGTCGAGATCGCGGGCCGGGCGGGCGAAGGAGTTGTAGAAGGCCACTTGCGCGGTGTCCCCCAGGATCAGCGTGCCGGTGAGGAAGCCGACCCCGAGGATCACCGCGAGTGCGGTGGCGAACATCCGGCGCGGGTGGGCGCGCAGTTCGGCGAGCGTGGTCGCGCGCATGTCAGCCGCCCAGCCGCTTGAGTTCGGCGAGCACTGTGTCGGCGGTGGGTTCGTCCAGGTCGGCGACCACCCGCCCGTCGTTGAGCAGCACGGCCCGGTCCGCGTACGCCGCGGCGACCGGGTCGTGCGTCACCATCACCACGGTCTGGCCGAGTTCGCGGACACTGTGCCGCAGCAGGCCGAGCAACTCGTGGCCGCTGCGCGAGTCGAGGTTGCCGGTCGGCTCGTCGGCGAAAATCACGTCGGGCCGGGGCAGCAACGCCCGGGCGCAGGCCACCCGCTGCTGCTGGCCACCGGAGAGCTGCGCCGGCCGGTGCCGTAGCCGATCCGTCAGCCCCAGGGTGGCCACCACGGTGCGGTACCAGCCCGGGTCCGGACGCCGGCCGGCCAGCTCCAGCGGGAGCAGGATGTTCTGCTCGGCGGTGAGGGTCGGCAGCAGGTTGAAGGACTGGAAGATGAAGCCGATCCGGTGCCGGCGCACCTTGGTCAGGGCGGTGTCGCCCAGGGCGGTCAGCTCGGTGCCGCCGCCCGCCCGGTCGAAGAGCTGCACGCTGCCACTGGTCACCGCGTCGAGTCCGGCGGCGCAGTGCATGAGGGTCGACTTGCCGGACCCGGACGGGCCCATGATGGCGACGAACCGGCCGGCGTCGAACGTGACGCTCACCGAGTCCAGGGCCCGCACCGCCGTCTCGCCGGTGCCGTAGACCTTGACCAGCGCCCGGACGGCGACGGCAACCCGGGTCTGGGTGCTAACTGACGTTGTCATGGTCACTGACGGTAGGTGCCCGGCGGTGCCGGGTCGTCCCCGAAAAGGACTCACCCCGGCGTACGACTCAAGGCGTACGCGGCACCGGTCAGCCGCAGCGGCCCGGTGGCCTTCGCATGATCCAGATGGTGAGCGGGTCGACTGTCACCACCCGCTCCACCTGCCAGCCGGCCCGGCGGTACACCTCGACGTTGGCCGGGTTGCTGGTTTCCAGGACCGCCGGCAGTCCCTCGGCGCTGGCCCGGCGCAGCCCGGCCGCCATCACGGCGTGGCCCCACCGGCGGCCGGCATGGTCGGGGTGGGTGCCCAGGACACCGAGGTACCAGAACGGAGCACCGGGCAGGGCCGCGTGCACGGCGGCGTCGTAGGCGGTGACGCGGGCCATCGCGTCAGCGGGTAGCTGGCCGGCGAGGGTGTCGTCCGGCGGCTCCTCCCCCGCCGTGGGCGCGTCCCACATCGCCACCGACGCGCCGGCGGCGACCGTCCAGATGGTCCCGTGGTGTACCCGCTTGTCGAAGAGCTGGCCGAAGAACGCGGCGGCGTGCCGCGGATAGCCGGCCTCGTCGGGAAACAGGTACCGCAGAACGGGGTCGGCGGCGAACGCGGCGACCAGGGTGGCGATTGCCGGTTCCCGGTCCGCCGGGGTGGCCACGGTGACGTCAGGCTCCCGCACGGCGTCTCCCCTGTCTGCGGCGTTGCGTAGGGCGACGTCAGTATCGCCCAGGATCCCCGCCGCCGCCGGTGCGCCACGGCGCGGCGGTGGATCAACCGGTGAGAAGGCGTTTCCCGATTGTCGACCGGGTGCCATATCGTCGCTGAGGTGACCGGCCCGGAGCAGCCCAAGGCGTCGCCACGACAGCGATGGGCGGCGTACCACGCCGAGGCGGTCGAACCCCGGATCTTCGTCATCCGCCAGCTTCCGTTGGCCGGTGGGTGGCTGCTGGGCAGCGTGGCGCTGGTGAACGTGGTTCTCGGGGTGCTGCCGATCGTGTTCGTCCTCGCCACGAGTGTCCTGATCGGACGGGTTCCGGGCGCGGTCGAGCACGGGCTCGGCTCCGAGCAGTGGGATGGCCTGGTCACGGCGTTCCTGGTGGCGTCGGCCACGTTCCTCGCCCGGCAGTTGCTGGTCCCGCTGGTCGCCTCCCTGGGCGCGGTGATGAAACACCGCGTGGACGGCGCGTTCCGGGAGCGGCTGATCGCGGTGTCGCTGCGTGCCACGGGCATCGGGGTGCTGGAGAACCAGGATGCGCTGCAGAGCCTGCGCCAGGCCTCCGAGGATCTGGAGGGCGGCTCCCGGTCGCCCGGCGACGCCGCCACCGGGACCCTGGCGTATCTCGCCCGCTACACCGAACTCGTCGGCTACCTCGTCATTCTCGGCACGGTCAGCTCGTGGCCGGCGGCGGCCGCGGTGGCCGCGTCGACGATGTGCTTCCGGCACGGACACCGGGCCGGGCTGCGGGTGTGGACCCGCCTCTGGCCGGTGCTGGGGCCGATGCGCCGGCAACGGGAGTATTTCCACGGGGTCGGCCTGCGCGCCGCCGCGGCGAAGGAGTTGCGGGTCTTCGGTCTCACCGGGTGGGTGGTCGACCGGTACACCGAGAGCGCGCTCGCGGCGCTGGTCCCGTTGTGGGCGGAGCGTCGGCGCACCAACTCGTACCGGTTCCTCTGGTTCACCGCCGTCGGCCTGCTGGTCACCGGCACGGTGCTGGCGCTGCTGGTCCGCGCCGCGGCCCGCGGTGAGCTGAGCCTGGCCGAGCTCGTCCTGGCGATGCAGGCGGCGATCGCCGCGACCATCCTGGGCGACTACTACCACGAGGCCGACGACCGCTCCCAGTTCGGGATGCTGGCGGCCCGGGCCATGGACGACTTCGACAAGCAGGTCACGGCATACGCGGGACGGGACGTCGACGCGAGCGCCACGCGGGACGCGGTGGGCCTGCCGACCCGCGAGATCCGCTTCGCGGGCGTCTCGTTCAGCTACGACGGTGCGCACCGCCC
>DASVVF010000659.1:0-4595 GCA_036386695.1 Catenuloplanes sp.
CGAAGCGGAAACGGGGCAGTTCCTCGAGCAGGCGCCCGGTCCCGGCCAGGACGCCGTCGCGACGCCCGTGCGGCAGCCGCCGGGCGAACACCTCGAACACGCACCGGCGGTCGGCGGTGCCGTCCCGCAGCGCGGCGCTGACCATGGTCAGCTCGTAGTGATCGGTCAGCAGCGCGGGCGTCGCAGGCGTGGAGGAGGTCACGGAGGCTAGCCTACGAGTAGGTCCGCGGCGCCGCTGCGGCACTCGCGCCTCCGGCGGGGTCGGCCGTGCTCCGGTGGCGGGACGGCGCGGGGCGCAGCGCGGGCGTGCGGAACGGGGGATCACGGGGTGGCTCAGCCGAGCGGGATCGGGCGGTTACCCGGGGACGACGGCGCCGGGGCGGCCGGTTGGCAGATTGCCGTTGCCGCTCGCGTCGCCCACGGTGGCACGATGGGGGACATGGCCTCGCCCCAGGTTGCTCCGGTCGAGACGCCCGAGATCGAGGAGGTGCCGGTTGACGACCGGCCCTGGGTGACGATCGTATGGGACGATCCGGTCAATCTCATGTCGTACGTCACCTGGGTGTTCCAGAAACTGTTCGGATTCAGCCGGGAGAAGGCCGAGAAGCTCATGCTGGATGTACACCAGAAGGGCAAGGCGGTGGTCGCCAGCGGCGCCCGCGAGCGGATGGAGCACCACGCTTCCCAACTGCACGCGTACGGGCTGTGGGCTACGGTCGACCGATCATGAGCGAGCCAGTCATGTTCAAGGGGGCCCGGTGAGCATGTTCCGGCGAAAAGGCGAGCAGTGCGTGGCGACGTTCGCGCCCGACGAGGCCCGGGTGCTGCGCAAGGTGGCCTCCGAGGTGCTCGGGCTGTTGATGGACGGCTTCGACCACGAGGATCCGGTGGTGGGCCGGCTGTTCCCGGACACTTACCCCGGGCGCCCCGAGGACTCCGCCGAGTTCCGGCTCTACACCGAGGGCGACCTCAAGACCGCCAAGATCGACCAGGCGGGGGCGATCCTGGCCGTCCTGCCGGCCGACGGCGGCGGCGAGGTGCGCCTGGACGTCGAGGGTGCCGAGGCGTGGCTGCGGGCGATCAACGACGCCCGGCTGGCGATGGGCGTCCGCCTGGAGATCAAGGACGGCACCGACCTGAGCGAGGAGCTCGACGACGCGATCCTGCACGACCCCACGTCGACCCGGGTGTTCCAGCTGTCGGTCTACGCGTACCTGGGGTACCTGCAGGAGTCCCTGCTCAACGCCATGCTCAACGACTGACCCGGCGACTGACCCGGTGACGCCCGGGACGCCCGGGGGGCGCCGTCGCCGCGCCGACGGGTCGCGGGCGGGTCGCGGCGGCGAACGGGTGAGGACCGCCACGCCCGGACCGCGGGGGGTACGCGCTAAGCTGGCACCCGTGCTGACCATCGACCGGACGATCGTTGACGCGATCGTGGCCCACGCGCGCGGGGAACACCCCGTCGAGGCGTGCGGCGTGGTCGCCGGCCCGGCGGGCAGCAACCGCCCGACCCGGCACATCCCGATGGACAACGCCGCGCTGTCGACGACGTTCTATGAGTTCGACTCGATGCAGCAGCTGCGGGTGTGGCGGGAGATGGACGATCGTGACGAGGAGCCGGTGGTGATCTACCACTCGCACACCGCCACCGAGGCGTACCCGTCGCGCACCGACGTGTCGTTCGCCGGCGAGCCGGGCGCGCACTACCTGCTGGTCTCCACCCGCGACCCGGAGCCGGGGTCGGAGGAGATCCGCTCGTTCCGGATCGTGGACGGGGTCGTGCAGGAGGAGCTGCTGCACGTCATCGACGCGTCGGTGGACCCGCACGCCGTCCAGTCGTACATGTTCGGGCAGAGCCCGGCGACGGTCGACTACGAGTGTTCCGACAGCTGATCGTTCCAGCTGCCGCGCCCGACACCGACACCGTCGTCATCACCCCGACCAGTTTCGACTTTTTCGCGAGGAGCACCATAATCATGGCTATCGAAGTTCGCATTCCCACCATTCTGCGTAGCTACACCGGCGGCGCGAAGGCCGTCGAGGGCGCCGGCGACACCCTGGGCGAACTGCTCACCGACCTGGACGCCAAGCACGCCGGGCTGCGCGGCCGGCTGCTGAACCCCGAGGGCGGCCTGCACCGCTTCGTCAACGTTTACGTCAACGACGAGGACGTCCGGTTTCTCGGCGCCCTGGAGGCCAAGCTCTCCGACGGCGACACGGTGACCATCCTGCCGGCGGTGGCCGGGGGGGCGTTCGGCTTCGCCGCCGCCGCGGCGATCATGCAGCACAGCGCCGGTCGCGCGGCCGTCGCCGGGCACTGAGGCGGCACCGCGATGGCGCGGTACGACAGCCTGCTGGACGCCTGCGGCGGCACACCCCTGATCGGTCTGCCCCGACTGTCGCCGACGGTGCCCGACGGGGCGCCGCCGGTGCGGCTCTGGGCCAAGCTTGAGGATCGCAACCCGACGGGCAGCATCAAGGACCGCCCGGCGCTGTTCATGGTGCGCGAGGCGGAGGAGTCCGGCCGGCTCCGGCCGGGTGACACCATTCTGGAGCCGACCAGCGGCAACACCGGCATCTCGTTGGCCATGGTGGCCAAGCTGCGCGGTTACCGGCTGGTCTGCGTGATGCCGGAGAACGTCTCCGCCGAGCGGATCCAGCTGCTCCGGATGTACGGTGCGGAGATCATCTTCTCGCCGGCGGCGGGGGGCTCGAACCAGGCCGTGGCGACGGCGAAACAGATCTCCGCGGAGCACCCGGACTGGGTCATGCTGTTCCAGTACGGCAACGAGGGCAACGCCCGGGCGCACTACGAGACCACCGGTCCGGAGCTGCTGCACGACCTGCCGGGCATCACCCACTTCGTGGCCGGCCTGGGCACCACCGGCACGCTGATGGGCACCGGCCGCTACCTGCGGGAGAAGGTCGACGGCATCGAGATCGTCGCCGCCGAACCCCGCTACGGCGAGCTGGTGTACGGCCTGCGCAACATCGACGAGGGCTACGTGCCCGAGTTGTACGACGCCCGGGTCCTCAGTCGGCGGTTCTCGGTGAGCACCCGCGACGCGGTCCTGCGGACCCGGCAGTTGGTGGACGTGGAGGGGATCTTCGCGGGCTTCTCCACCGGGGCGATCCTGCACGCCGCCCTGGCGGTCGCGCACGAGGCGGTCAAGGCCGGCCGGCGCGCCGACGTGGCGTTCGTGGTCTGCGACGGCGGGTGGAAGTACCTGTCCACCGGGGCGTACGGCGGCACTCTCGCCGACGCCGAGGAGGCCCTGGAAGGTCAACTCTGGGCGTGACGCCGGCCCGGCGGTGACCGCGCCGGCCGGGCCCCCCTACACGCCGCGGATGCTGACGGCCAGGTTGCCCAGCAGGGTCAGGGTGGCCGCCACCAGCAGCACCCAGGGGGCCCACCGGCGGTGCATCGTCAGGAACGCCCCGATGGTCAGCGCCAGGCAGCCGAGGCCGCTGGAGACCATGGTCGACTGGTACCACTCCGGTACCGGCCCGGTCAGCATGGTGATCACGCTGCGGGCCGCCGCGATGAACCCGGCGAAGCCCAGGGCGGTGGCCCACATGGCCAGCGCCAGCACCCGGCGGGCATTGGGTTCCGGGTCGTCGGCGGCGGGAAACTGGAACAGGGCGTCACGGTCACCGATCAGGGCGACGGCGTCGGGGTTTGCCTGGCTAGACGTACGCACCTGGATCTCCGTCCTGCGCGGCGCGGCCGCGAAGCGGGGCGCTCACCGAGTGCAACGCGGACGCCTCACCCGGCGTAACGCCCGCGGCGTCGGGCTGTTGTCACGTTGGTGACATGTGCGCGCGGCCGATCCTGCGCTGTGCTGGTCGCGGCGTAGGCTCCGAGCGTGCTTGTCTGGCCGACTACGTTCCCGGATACGTGCGTCGGCGAGCTGCTGGGAACTGCGCGTGATTCTGGGGTAGCCGTATGCGACTGACCGTTCTCGGGTGTGCCGGCAGTTTCCCCGGCCCCGAGTCGGCGTGTTCGGCGTACCTGGTGGAGGCCGACGGCTTCCGCCTGCTGATCGACTTCGGGTCCGGCTCGCTGTCGGCGATGCAGCGCTACTCCAGCCTGCACGGGCTCGACGCGATCCTGCTGACCCACCTGCACGGCGATCACATGCTCGACGCCTGTTCGTACGTGGTGGTCCGGCGGTACGCCCCGGACGGGCCGTACCCGCCGCTGCCGGTCTACGCGCCCGCCGGCGCCCCGGACCGCATCGTCGCCGCATACAGCCCGGACGAGGGGCCGGTGGACGACGTCTACACGTTCTACGGCCTGCAGCCCGGCACGTTCCCGATCGGCCCGTTCACGGTCACCGTCGACCGGGTCAACCACCCGATCGAAACGTACGGGGTCCGGTTGGAGCATGACGGCAGCGTGCTGGCGTACTCGGCGGACACCGCGCCCTGCGAGGCGCTGGTGCGCCTGGCCCAGGACGCCGACCTGTTCCTCTGCGAAGCCAGCTACCTCGACGGCGTCGACAACCCACCGGACCTGCACCTGACCGGGCGGGAGGCCGGCGAGGCCGCCACCAAGGCCGGGGTCGGCCGGCTGCTGCTGACCCACCTGG
>DASVVF010000660.1:0-6239 GCA_036386695.1 Catenuloplanes sp.
GCCCGGTGTATCCGAAGCCGGGGCGGGATGTCGACGAGGGGCGTTCCGCCGAGGCGGTGCGGGCCGGGTGGCTGCGGGCCGACGAGGTGGTGGTGCCGTTGGTGGAGACCCAGCCGGCGAGCACCCGCGAGGAGGTCGACCGGTTGGTGGCCGAGCTGGCGAAACCGGCGGTGGCGGCACCGGTCACGGTGGGCGTCGACGGCGGCTCGTTCACGCTGGCCCCGGCCATGATCGCCAAGAGTCTGGTGATGACCGCCGACGGCGCCGGCCGGATCACGCCGAAGGTCGACGAGAAGAAGCTGCGGGCGGCCGCCGCCGCGGAGTTGGCGAAGGTGGAGACCAGGCCGCAGGAGGCCCGGATCACCCTGGCCGGCGGCGCGCCGAAGGTGGTCGCCAGTACGGCCGGCAAGGTAGTCGACACGGCGAAGCTGGCCGGCGATCTGCTGGCGGTGCTGGGCCGGCCGGCGCCGCGGCAGGTGCCGGCGGTGTTGGTGGTCAAGGAGGCGGCGGCCACCGACGAGGACATGGCCAAGCTGGGCGTCAGGGAGCGGGTGTCCACCTTCACCACCACGTTCACCGGGGGGTTGTCCTCCGGGCGCAGCAGGAACATCGTGCAGGCGGCGAAGGAGGTCGACGGCGCGCTGGTCAAGCCGGGTGAGACGTTCTCGTTGAACGGCTTCACCGGCCCGCGCGGCTACGCCGAGGGGTACGTCGACGCGCCGGTCATCCTGGACGGCAAGCTCGTGCCGGCGGTCGGCGGGGGCATCTCGCAGTTCACCACGACGCTGTTCAACGCGGCCTACTACGCGGGTCTGGAGGATGTGGAGCACAAGCCGCACTCGTTCTGGTTCTCCCGGTACCCGTCGGTGATCGAGTCGACGATCTTCTATCCCACGCTGGATCTGAAGTTCCGCAACGACACCCCTTACGGGATGCTGATCGACACGTCGTTCACCAGCAAGTCGGTCACGGTGTCGATGTGGAGCACGAAGGTCTACGACAGCGTCAAGACGCAGTGGAGTCCGAAGCGGGACGTCACGTCCCCGCAGACGGTGCGGCTGCCGGCCGGTCCGAAGTGCATCGCTACCGACGGTATCGACGGGTTCACCCAGGACGCCTGGCGGATCTTCCGTCAGGGCGGTAAAGAAACCAGACGGCAGAAGTTTTCCTGGCGTTATCAGCCTGAGCCGCGTTACATCTGTGATGCGCGATCGTCGTGACCCGCGGCCCGGCCGCGGCGGGGAAGGGGTGTGCGGATGAGGAGACATTGGCTCCCGGTGGTGGCCCTGGCCGTGGGCCTGTTCGGGGTGAACGTGGTGGCCCGGTTGGTGACCCGGCTGGCCTTCAACGGCAACACGGCCGCCGCGGACCGCGCGTCGATGGTGATGTTCGCGGTGATCGGGGTGGTGCTGGCGGTGGTGGTCTTCGTGCGGGCCCGCCGCGAGCCGGTCGACCGGTGGGTGCTGGAGGTTTCCGGGGCGGCCATGCTGGCGATGCTGCTGACCGTCTTCATCGGGCCGTTCATCAGCGGCAGTGGCCCGTTCGCGAGCGGTGCCGGGGCGTTCTTCTCACAGATCTGGCTGTACAGCGGGTTCGCCATCGGCGGCACGCTGGTCGGCTATCTGCTGGTGACCGCGTTGGGTTGGGATTACCGGTCGCAGTCGCTGAAGCGGTACGCCGAGCGGGGGCTGAGCAAGCCGCGCCGCGTGGTGCGCCGCTGAGTTGATCACGGCGTGGTGCGTGCCGCTGGGGCGGTCACGGCGCGCCCGGCGGTTCGGGCGCGGCCCGGGTCAGGTACGTGTGGTGGGTGGTGAACCCGAGCCGCCCGTAGAGCGCCACGGCGGCGGTGTTGGGCTCCTCGACCTGCAGCAGGGCGTGGGTGGCCCCGAGGTCGGCGGCCCACCGGGCGACGGCCCGCACCACGTGCCGGGCGAGTCCCTGCCGGCGGGCTTCGGGGAGCACCTCGACCAGGGTGACGCCGAGCCACCTTCCGTTGCCGGTGACGCTGGCCCGGGTGACGGCGACCAGGCGGCCGCCGCGGTCGTACACGTGCGCGAAGCGGACCTGCCCGACGGCGGTGAGCACGTGCAGGGCGGCGGCCGGCAGGGTGCCCTTGCGGGCGGAGACCATGGTCAGCCATTCCGGGCTGGGCTCGGGGGTCAGCGTCACCGGCGGCAGTTGGCGCTCCGGGCCGCCGGGTGGGTCGGTGGCGGCGAGCAGGTCGGTCAGGGTGACGGTCTGCACCAGCACCAGTGGCAGGGTGTCCCAGCCCCGGGCGTCCAGGGCGGCGTTGACCGGCGCGGCCAGCGGCAACGGGGTGTTGATCAGGGGTCGTAGGCCGCGGTCGCGGTACCACTGCTCGACGGCGTCGATGGCCGCGTCGAGGGGGCGGTCCGGGTCGCCGATCGGCAGGGCGGAGTTGCCGCGCCCGGTCCAGCCGTCGGCGGCGCGCAGCAGCCAGTCGCCGAGGCGGTCCTGCACCGGGGCGGGCCAGGCCTCGTTGGCGGCCTGTTCGACGGCGATGACGGCCGCGGCGGTCGGCCGCCGCGCCGGCGGCACCCGTTTCGCCCGGTGCACCTCGCGCAGCGGTACGCGCAACGGGCCGGCCGCGGTGGCCAGGGTGAGTTCCGTCTCGCTAAGATCAACGAGTTCGCCCAGGGCGTCCGAGAACAGCGGACGATCCTCCCGTATCCCTACAATGCGTCGCACCACGACGCGGTGTCCCACATCCTGCCGTCGGAGCACGATCGACCCCCTCCCGGGCGAGATACTAGGCTCTGTAACGCCGCAACGGATCGCGGCGTGGCTTGCGAGAGGAAGACCCGTGACATACATCATCGCCGAGCCGTGCGTCGATGTGCTCGACAAGGCATGTATCGAGGAATGCCCGGTCGACTGCATCTACGAAGGCAACCGGATGCTCTACATCCACCCCGATGAGTGCGTCGACTGCGGGGCCTGCGAGCCGGTCTGCCCGGTGGAGGCGATCTTCTACGAGGACGACGTGCCGGAGCAGTGGAAGGACTACACCACGGCGAACTACGAGTTCTTCGAGGATCTCGGTTCGCCCGGTGGGGCCTCCAAGTCCGGCAAGATCGACAAGGACACCCCGTTCATCACGTCCCAGCCGCCGCGCGGCGACGCGCACTGAGCGCCCGGCCCGCCGAGGTGCGGCCGACGCCACCGGCGCCGGCCGCACCCGCACGGCGCTCCGCGCTGCTTCCCGACTTCCCGTGGGACCAGCTGGAGCCGGCCAAGGCGGTGGCGGCCGCGCACCCGGGCGGCATCGTCGACCTGTCGGTCGGCACCCCGGTCGACCCGGTCCCGCCGCTGGTCCGCGCGGCGCTCGCGGACGCCGCTGACGCGCCCGGCTACCCGCTGACCGCCGGCACCCCGGCGTTGCGGGCGGCGATCACCGGCTGGCTGGCCCGCGAGTGCGGCGCCACCGACGACGGGCTGGCCGTGCTGCCGACGATCGGTTCCAAGGAGCTGGTCGCCTGGCTGCCGACCCTGCTGGGCATCGGCCCCGGCGACATCGTGGTCATCCCGTCGGTCTGCTACCCCACCTACGAGGTCGGGGTGCGGCTGGCCGGCGCCGAGGTCGTCCGGGCCGACTCGCTGACCGCGGTCGGGCCGTCGTCGCGGGTCCGCCTGGTCTGGGTGAACTCGCCGGCCAACCCGACCGGCCGGGTGCTGCCGGCCGAGCACCTGCGCAAGGTCGTCGACTGGTCCCGGGAACGCGGGGCGGTGGTCGCCAGCGACGAGTGTTACCTGTCGCTGGCCTGGGACACCACTCCGGTGTCGGTGCTGTCCCCGGCGGTCTGCGGCGGACGGTACGACGGGGTGCTGGCCGTGCACTCGTTGTCGAAGCGGTCCAACCTGGCCGGTTACCGGGCCGGGTTCGTCGGCGGCGACCCGGCGGTGGTGGCCGAGCTGCTCGCCGTCCGCAAACACGCCGGCATGATCATGCCGGGGCCGGTGCAGGCGGCGATGGTCGCGGCGTTGGGCGACGAGTCGCACGTCGCCGCGCAACGCGACCGGTACGCCGCCCGCCGCGACGTGCTGCGCGCCGCGTTGACCGGCGCAGGGTTCCAGATCACCCACTCCGAGGCCGGGCTGTACCTGTGGGCCAGCCGCGACGAGGACTGTTGGGACACCGTGCGGTGGCTGGCCGACCGGGGGATCCTGGTCGCCCCCGGCGGGTTCTACGGCCCCGCCGGCAGCCGCCACGTACGGGTGGCGTTGACCGCCACCGACGAACGGGTCACCGAGGCGTCGCACCGCCTGCAGGCCGACTGAGCGCCCACCAGGCGACTTTGCCCCGGCTGATTACCCCTCCTACGGAGGCTGTACCGATCCGGGGCTTCTGAGCTAGCGTCGCACGCATGGTTGATGCACCGGTGGTGCTGGTCCGTGGCGAGGCTTTCCGGGAGGTGGCGCCGGAGATCGCGCGGTTCGCGGTCACCGTCTCCGCCCGCGACCGCGACCGGCAGGCCACCCTGACCCGGTTGGCCGAGCGGTCGGCGGCGGTCCGCGCCCTGCTCGACGGGTACGGCGAGGTGATCGAGCGCCGGGAGACCGGCGGGGTGCACGTACGCCCCGAGATGAAACGTTCCGGCGAGCGGGTGGTGGCGTACACGGGCAGTGTGTCCACCACCGTGACCGTCGCCGACTTCACCGTCCTCGGCGAGCTGATCATGAAGTTGGCCGACACCGACCAGGCCACCGTCGCCGGCCCGTGGTGGGAGCTGCGCCCGGGCAGCACCGCGCACCGGGAGGTGCGCCGGGCGGCCATCACCGAGGCGATCGAGCGGGCCCGGGAGTACGCGGACGCGGTCGGCGCCCGCCTGGAACGCCTGCAGGAGATCGCCGACGACGCCTCCGGCGGCGGCGGGATGCAGCTGCGGTCGATGGCCGCCGGGGCGTACGACCTGGGGGGTCCCGGCGGCGCGCCGGAACTCGACCTCGACCCGCAGCAGCAGGTCGTGCAGGCCGCCGTGCGGGTCCGGTTCTCCATCAGCGAGCCGGCCACCCTCGGCTAGCCGCGGTGTCCATGCTGGTCAGGGGGGAGATCAATGCTGGTCACGGTGGGTCCATCCGGCGGGCCGGGCGGGGGCGGGACATGACCGAGGTCGCCGTCGTCACCGGCGCGTCGCGCGGGATCGGCTTCGAGGTCTGCCGGCAGTTGGCCCAGCGCGGGATGACCGTGGTGTTGACCGCCCGCGACGTGCCCGCCGGTTGTCGGGCCGCCGCCGCGCTCGCCGCCACGGCGGGCGACGTACGGTTCCAGCCGCTGGACGTCACCGACCACGCCAGCGCCGCGGAGCTGGCCGATTGGCTGCGTGAGGAGTTCGGCCGGCTGGACGTGCTGGTCAACAACGCCGGCGCCTACCTGGACTGGGCGGAGTCGGCCACCGAGGCCGACCTGAAACGCACCGCGCGGGTGTTCGACACGAACGTGTTGGGACCGTGGCGGGTGGTCCAGGCGATGTTGTCGCTGCTGCGGGTCACCCCGGGCGCCCGACTGGTCAATGTGTCCAGTGCCACCGGGTCGTACGGCGACACCGACCTCGGGCTGGGTGCCAACGGTGGCCGCCCGGCCAGCGACGGGGTGTCCCGGGCCGCCCTGAACGCCCTCACCCGCAGCCTCGCCGCGGAACTCGCCGACACCGGCATCCTGGTCAACGCCGTCGACCCGGGGCTGACCGCGACCGGGCCGGGGTTGTGGGAGGTCGGCGCCCGGCCGATCGCCGCCGGCGCGGCCGGAGTGGTGTGGGCGGCGACGTTGCCCCCGAACGGACCGCGCGGCGGCTTCTTCCGCGACGGCGTCGCACTGCCCTGGTGACCCGACCGGAGTAGGCCGATCGGGTGCACCACCGGCGCCCGGTCGGGAGACCATGGGCAGGGTGGCGCCGGCGCGGTATCGTCGGGACGGCGCCTACCGGCAGCCCACGCTCTGTAAGCCGCGGTAGGCATGGGCGGCGGCGACGGTGCCTCCCCACCCGGGGAGGCACCGTCACCGCCGCCCGCTGTCCCGCGCGGGTCCGCCCGACCGGCGCCCCGGTCCGGGTTAGAGTGCCGGCATGCTGCTGGACGACCTGGTGGAACGGGCGGGCACCCTGGCCGGTCGCGGCTCCCGGTCCATTCTCGGCATCGCCGGCCCGCCCGGCAGCGGCAAGTCCACTCTCGCCGCCCAGCTCACCGCCGCCCTCGGGGCGCGGGCCGTGCTGGTGCCGATG
>DASVVF010000661.1:0-9382 GCA_036386695.1 Catenuloplanes sp.
CTCCGGCGTGCAGGCCCGCGACCACCTCCAACGGGCCGCGGGCCTGGTGGCACAACTGCGCGAAGAGGTCACCGCCGATCCCGCCGCCGCGGCGCGGACCCTGGCGGCGCTGCAACGCCAGACCCGGGCCGCCCGGGAAACCACCGACGACCCGCTGTGGCGCCTGGGTCGCGGGGTGCCCCTCGCCGGCGACGACCTGGCGGCGGTCCAGACCGTCGCCATCGCCCTGGACGAGCTGGCGACCGACGGGCTGCCGCCGCTGGTGCGCACGGCCGAGCACCTGAACGTCGCCGCCCTGGCGCCCGCCGGCGGCCGGGTCAACCTGGACGGGCTACGGCGGGCGGCCCCGCAGCTGGTGGCCGCCGACGCCGCCGTGCGCCGCGCCCGGGACCGGATCACCGCGATTCCGGTCAGCGGCCTGGCGGCGCCGATCCGGTCCGCGGTCGTCGGGCTGCGCGGTGACCTGGAGCGGGCCGCTCGCAACACCGCCACGGCGGCCCGGACCGCGACGCTGCTCCCGCCCCTGCTCGGGGCGGACGGCCCGCGCACCTACCTGGTCCTGTTCCAGAACCCCGCGGAGGTGCGCGCGACCGGCGGGATGCCCGGGGCCTACGTCGTCATCCGCGCCAAGCGGGGGGCGATCGAGGTGATCGACCAGGGCACGGCCGCCGCGGAGCTCAACACGTTCGACCGCCCGGTGCTGCGGCTGGACCCGGCGCTGCGGTCGCTGTACACCGACCGGCCGGGCGTGTACCTCGCCGACGTCAATCTGAGTCCGCACTTCCCCACGGCGGCGCTGTTGGCCCGGGAGATGTACCGGCTGCGCAGCGGCCGTACGGTCGACGGGGTGCTGGCGACCGACCCGGTGGCGCTCTCCTACCTGCTGGGCGCGCTCGGGCCGGTGCCCGTGCCCGGTGGGCCGGCGCTGACCGCCGAGAACGCCGTCCGGGTGCTGCTCTCCGAGACCTACGCCCGGTCGAAGAACTCGGTGGAACAGGACAGGTACTTCGCCGCGGCCGCCCTGGCGGCCTTCCAGGCCGTCATGCACCGCAGCGCCGACCCGGCGGACCTGCTCGCCCAGTTGGCCCGGGCGGCCGGCGAGCGGCGCATTCTGTTCTGGACGGCCGACCCGGGCGCGCAGCGGACGGTCGCCGACACGGTGCTGGGTGGAGTGCTGCCCGACGCCGACGGCGCGGGGCCCACGGTCGGCGTGTTCCTGAACGACGGCACGGGCGCCAAGCTCGGGTACTACCTGAGGCAGTCCGCGGCGGTGGCAGTCGTGGACCGGTGCCGGGCCGACGGGCGTCGGAAGCTGACCCTGCGGGTGTCGCTGGGCTCCACCGCGCCGACGTCCGGCCTGCCGGAATACGTGCTCGGGATGGGGCTGGCCGGGGACCCGTACACGATCCGCACCAACGTGGCCGTCTACAGCCCGACCGGCGGCAGTCTGGTCGACATGAGACTGGACGGGGTGGCCCGGCCTTTCGGCGCCGGCGAGGAGCGGCACCGCGCGGTGGGGATCATCGTGGTCGACGTGAAACCCGGCACCACGCGGATCCTCGACGTGACGTTGCTGACCGGCGTCCCGACCGCCGGGTGGGGGCCGACGGTGACTCCGCGCCTGTGGACCACACCAGGTGTGGCGGGCTGGCCGCAGTCCGTCCGATCGGCGGACGGATGCGCCAAGAAGCGGTAGATTCCCGATATATAGCGAATAGCGCTCAGGAAACCAACAATCTACGCAATATCCTCGAAGGGGGACCCGTGCGCGTCAACCGAATCCTTGTCCTGTTGCTGGCGGTAGCGGGGGCTGCGTTCCTTACGCCGGCCGCCGTTAGCGCAGCACCCTATCCGGCCGTACCACCGCCGGGGGCGGTCTCGTCGGGCACCGTGGCCGCCGGCGGCGCCGTCGTGTTCTCCGGCACCGGCTTCATCCCCGGCGAGACCATCCAGATCGCGATCGGCTACGGCCAGTCCGGTGGGCTGGTCAAGACCGTCACCGCGTCGGCCAGCGGAAGCTTCAGCACGACGGTGATACCGACCGAAGGGGGGACCGCGACGCTGTTCGCCACCGGGCTCACCTCCGGGGTCACCGTCACCGCCACCGTCCGGGTGGCCGACGGCGGCGACGACGACGGCGATGACGGCGCCGGCGGTGACGACGCCGACGACGACGTGGCGTTGCCGATCACCGGCACCTCCGGCCGCACCCTGGCGATCGCCGTCTACAGCGGTGTCGGCGCCATCGTGCTCGGCGCCGGGCTGCTGTGGTTCGCCACGACGCGGCGCCGTCGGGCCGGGTCGGGCGACCTCGGGGCCTGACCGCCCCGAATGGCGACGTATCCCGGCGCAACGCCGGAGCCGGGCCGGGTAGCCACAGTGGCTACCCGGCCCGGCCCGGGTCACGACCGGACGGCCGGTGGAGTCGGTACAGCGGTCCGCCGGCAGGCCGGTGCGGGATCAGGTCAGGGCCGCGCCGAGCAACTGGCCGAGGAACGCCGCCCCGACGCCGGCCAGGACACTGCCGAGCACGTTGGCCACCGCGTACCGGTGGGCGCCGTCCTCCACCAGCCGCAGCGTCTCGTAACCGAAGGTGCTGTACGTGCTCAGGGCACCGCAGAAACCCGTACCCACCAGCGGGCCCACCCCGGGCGGCAGCGCCGTCGCTGCGCCGCTCAGGACCCCCAACAGCAGGCTGCCGGCAACGTTGGCCAAGAACGTCCCGGCCGGGAACGGCGAGCCGAGCCGGGCCCGCACCGCGCGGTCGACGAGGTAGCGCAGCGGCGCGCCCACCGCGCCGCCCAGCACCACCAGCAGCAGGGTCATCGGGCCCGGCTCCGGCGCGGGCCCGTCGATCCGCGGGCCAGCCTGGTCCCGGCGACCCCGAGGGCGACCGCGCCCAGCGCCACCACCACGGTCAGCGCCAGGTAACCCAGGCCCAGGAGGGTCGCGCCGCGGGCGAGCAACGCGCGGACCTCCACTGAGTACGTCGCGAAGGTGGTGAAGCCGCCTAGCACCCCCACCCCGACGAACGGGCGGATCAGGCGGTGGGCGGCGAAGACCTCGGTGGTGAGGACCATCAGCACACCGATGAGCAGACACCCGGCCGCGTTGACCACCAGGGTGGCCCACGGCAGCCCGCGCGCGGCGTCGTGCGGCAGCACCACCGCCAGCCCGTAGCGGGCGGCGCTGCCCAGCGCCCCACCGGCGGCGATCACGGCCAGCACGTCCGGTCCGGCGGGCGCACGCGATGGGGACACCTGTCGAGGGTACGGAAGAGGGGGGACAGAAGCGCCGATCCCGCCCGCCCGCCTCAGAACACGCCCAACATGGGGGTACCCGAACGGTGGCCCGTCACCGACCGGCGCGGCAACTCGTTGAGATCTCGACCAAGATCGGTGGAGTGGCGACGGCCAGCCACTGCCACGTCTCACGGGTGGTCGCTACCCGCATCAGGAACTCCACCGGGGTCGTCGCAGAGGAACGAGACGAGTCATGCCGAGGGTTGATGGGGCGGTGCTGGGAGATGCCACCCGGTTGGCCGCGGTGGACCGGGCCCGTCAGGTGTCGTCGGCGGGCCTGATCCCGGTGGACGCCGTCGTCCGGCTGGCCACCCGGCTGCTGGCCGCCCCGATGGGTCTGGTCGTGCTGGTCACCGACAAGGAGGAGTACCGCGTCGGTGGGTACGGCCTGCCGGCGGGGCTGGCGTCGCAGCAGGCCATGGCGCTGGACTACTCGGTGGGCAAGTACCCGGTCAGCACCGGCCGCCCGGTGGTGGTCGACGACCTGCGCACCAACGGGGACGCCGAACTGCGCAACCACCCACTGGGCCGGGAGTACGGGATGCGGGCGTTCGTCGGCGTGCCGTTGTCCGATGCGGCGCGGCAGCCGGTCGGGGCCCTGCTGGTGCTGGACACGGCGGTGCGGCGGTGGACCGGTGAGCAGCAGGCCACCCTGCTGGAAGTGGCCGACCTGCTGGGCCCGATGCCGGCCCTCGCGCCGCAGCCCATGCCGGCCCCGGCGCTGATGCTGGCGCCGGGTCCGGTGCGGGCGCCGGGTCCGATACAGGCGCCGGGTCCGGTGCGGGTGCCGGGTCCGGTGCGGGTGCCGGCCGGGGTGGCCGGCGCGCTCGCCGCCCTGGACAGCGCGTCGTTGCTGAGCTTCCTGGCGGCCCTGCTGGAGAGCCTGGACACCGGGGTGGCCGCCGTCGACACCCAGGGCCGGTCGATCGTGGTCAACCGGGCGTTGCGCCGGCTGCACCACATCCCGGACGACTGGACGTCCGCCGATGTCGACAAGGTGGTGGTCGGCCGCCTGTTCCAGCCGGACGGCACGCCGATGCCGTGGCAGCAGACGCCGATGTTCCGGGCGTTGCAGGGCCACCAGGTGCGCGACGCCGACGTGCTGGTCCAGGTGCCCGGGGCGCGACCGCGCAGTTTCGTGGCCAACGCCCAGCCCATCACCACGGGCGACGGTCAGCGCCTGGGTGCGGTGGTGGCCATGCACGAGGTGACGGCGGTGCGCCGGGCGGAACGCTTCCGCGACTGCGAGCGGCGGGTGTTCCAGACCCTGGCGCACGCCCACAACGCCGCCGACGCCGGTCCCGCCGTCCTGCAGGCGGTGGCCACCACCCTGGGTTGGCCGCACGCCGAGCTGTGGCTGCTCGACGACGTGACCGGGACGCTGCAGGCGGCGGCCACCTGGACGGCGCCCACCATGCGGGTGGACGACCTGTTGGGTGCGACGGTCATCAAAGGCACCGGGATCACCGGCACGGTGTGGGCCACCGGGGAACCGCTGTGGGTCCCCGACGTCGCCGACACCGAACACCTGACCACGGCGGACGCCATCGCGCGGGCCGAAGCGTGTGCCAGCCGCGGGCTGCACACCGTACTGGCCGTCCCGGTCGGCGACGGCGAGCGGGTGCGGGGCGTCCTGACCTGCTTCGCCGACACCCCCGAATACGACGAGGCCGAGCTGACCAACCACCTGGGCGGGGTGGCCGCCCAGATCGGGCAGTTCCTCGCCACCTGGCGGGCCAACGAGCTCACCGTGCAACTGGAGCGCAGCAAGGACGACTTCATCACCCTGGTCGGCCACGAGATGCGCACCCCGCTGACCTCCATCGCCTCCTACACGGACCTGATGCTCACCGACGCGCTGGACCGCGGGCCGGAGGACCGTCAGATGTTGGAGGTTATCGCGCGGAACACGACCGTCCTGCGCTCCATCATCGACGATCTGCTGGAACTGGCCGGCCTCGAGTCCGGCCATCTGGGTATCACCGTCCGCAAGACCGACCTCACCGGCATCGTCCGGCGGGCCTGCGCGGCCATCGGCCCGGCCGCGGTCGGTGCCGGCGTCAGTCTGCACCTCGACGTTCCGGAGCACACCGTCGTCGACGGCGACCCGGACCGGCTGGGCGACGTCATCGACAACCTGTTGTCCAACGCGGTCAAGTACAGCCCGGACGGCGGTGACGTGCGGGTCCGCCTGACCGAGCGGCACGGCGCCGTCGAACTGACCATCACCGACACCGGCATCGGCATCCCGGCGGACGAGCGCGGTCAGCTCTTCCGGCGCTTCTACCGGGCCAGCAACGCCCGCGACCGCGGCATCCCGGGAACCGGACTCGGGCTGCCGATCGTGCGCACCATCGTGGAGGCCCACCACGGCACCGTCACGATGACCGCGCACGAGCCCGGCACCACCGTCGCCATCCGTCTTCCGCAATTCACCACCACCCATGGCACCGGTCCAGGAAACTGAGAACGGCACCTCCGAGTGGTACTGACCCGCCAGGCCAGGCTCCCGTCGCGGGTGCTGAGCCGCGGTCACCCGGCTGCGCCCACCGGGGACGACCGATCGACGACCCCGCGCTGGAGCCCGAATGGCAGAGGTACCCCGGCTGTGGCCGGCCCGCCGTCCCCGGCGGCGCCGGTCGCTAAGCTCCACAGCGATGAGCGCCATCGACCAGCCGGCCGGCGACCGCGACCGGCACGTCGTCCTCGCCGCCACCGACGACGGCGGCTTCGTCTCCCTGAGCCGGCCGGCCACGCCGCGGCGGGAGCGGTACGTGCGCGGCCGGGCGCTGCGCAAGCGGACCCCCCGGTCGGCGCTGGGCCGCTGGGTGCCGCCGCCCGGCCGGCGCGACCCGGTCGAGCAGGTCGCCGAGGCCCACGCGGGGCGCCTCGACCGGCTGATCCCGGTCCGGATCGGGCGGATGGCGGCCTCGCCGTACGCGTTCCTGCGCGGCACCGCCGGCATCATGGCCGAGGACTTCGCCCGGTTGCCGGCCACCGGGATCCGGCCGGTCATCTGCGGCGACGCGCACCTGGGCAACTTCGGCTTCTACGCCTCGCCGGAGCGCGAACTGGTCTTCGACCTGAACGACTTCGACGAGGCGCACCCCGGGGCCTGGGAGTGGGACCTGCGCCGGCTGGTGACCAGCGTGTGGGTGGCCGGGCGGCAGAACGGGTCGTCCGACGCGGACTGTGCCGACGCGGTCTACCGCTGCGTCGCCGACTACCGCCGGCAGGTCGGCTACCTGGCCGAACAGCCGCTGCTGGCGCGCTCGTACGAGCGGCTGGATCTGACCCGGATGCAGGCGGTGGCCAGCAGCGACGCGCTGCGCGAGGAGATCTCGCGGGCCGGTCAGCGGGCCCGCCGGCGGACCAGCGACCGGGCGCTGCCGCGCTTCACCGAACAGCGGGACGGATCGCGGCGCATCGTCGAGGAGCATCCCCTGATCACCCGGCCGGACCCGGCCGACGCCGAGCAGTTGGCCGCCGCGCTGGATGCCTACCTGCGTACCGTGCCGCCGCACTGGGCCCGCATCCTGGCCGGATACACCCTGGTGGACATCGCCCACAAGGTGGTCGGGGTGGGCTCGGTGGGGCTGCGGGCGTACGTCGCGCTGTGCGAGGGCAGCAGCCCCGACGACGTGCTGTTCCTGCAGCTCAAGCAGGCCCGCCGTTCGGTCGTGGCGCCGCACATCCACGGCGAGGAAGCCCGCCATGCCCACCAGGGGCAGCGGGTGGTCGAGTACCAGCAGGCCCTGCAGACGGTCAGCGACCCGCTGCTGGGGTGGACGACGGTGGGCGAACGGCAGTACTACGTGCGCCAGTTCCGGGACATGAAGGGAGCGATCACCGTCGACGGCATCGATCCGCCGGCCCTGACCGACTATGCCGGTATCTGCGGGCTGCTGCTGGCCAAGGGGCATGCCCGGACCAGCGGCGCATCGATGATCGCCGGGTACGTGGGGTCGTCGGACCGCCTCGACCTGGCGATGGGTCGGTTCGCGCGGGCCTACGCCGACCAGACCGAGCGGGACCACCAGGCACTTGTCGCCGCGGTGGCCCGCGGGGTGCTGCCGGCCGACCACGGGGTCTGACCCCCACACCCGGCACGGCGTGCCCGCTGGCATGCCGGTGTACGCCGCCGACCAGGCCGGTGACCACAGTGGATCTTGGCGGTGGGGCCGGACCGTTATCGTCATCCCATCACCTTCCGCATACCTGTCAACTACAGGAAGGCATTGCATGCCCCTCCGATTCGGAATCCTGACGACCGGGGTCGTCACCACGCTCCTCGTCGGAGCCGCCGCCAGTCCCGCCGCGCCGGCGGCGCCGTCACGATCGGCCGCCCCCGGTGCCACGGCGGCGGCGAAGCCGTTCCACCGGACCAGCCCGATCGAGGCCCGCCGGGTCGACCAGGTGCCCACGCCCGAGCTCGGCTGGTACAAGTGTTTCGACTACGCCGAGTGCGCCACCGTCGAGCTGCCGCTGGACTACGACGACCCGCGCGGCCCGAGCACCGAACTCGCGCTGCTGCGGGTCAAGGCCCGCGACCAGAAGAAGAGGATCGGCAGCCTGTTCCTCAACCCGGGCGGGCCCGGTGCGTTGGGGACCGCGATCGCACTGGCCGCACCGTACTTCCTGGGTGATGAGGTCCTCGACCGGTTCGACGTGGTCGGCGTGGACCCACGCGGCGTCGGCTACAGCGAGAACCTGCGGTGTTTCAGGTCGGTCAAGGACCAGACCGTCTCGATGGCCGGGTTCGACGTCGTCTTCCCGTACACCAGGACGCAGGAGAAGGCGTACGTGGCCTCCGCCAAGGCCATGGGCAGGGCCTGCTCCACCACCGGCAGGCCGCTGGCCGGGGCGATGTCGACGGCCGAGGTGGCCCGCGACATGGACGTCCTGCGCCGGGCGGTCGGCGACCGCAAGCTGTCCTTCCTCGGCTTCAGCTACGGCTCCGCCCTCGGGCAGTACTACGCCAACATGTTCCCCGACCGGGTCCGGGCGGTGGCGCTCGACGGCATCATCGACCCGCTGGCCTGGGTGGGCGAACCCGGCACGCGGGACGTCATCCAGGACGACCGGCTGCACTCGGCCGACGGCGCCTACCGGGCGCTGCGGGAGATCCTCGTCCGGTGCGGCCGGGCCGGCCCGGAACTCTGCCCGTTCGCCGCGGCCGGCGACCCGGTGCGCAACTTCGACCTGGTGGCGCGGCGGCTGCGGGCCAAGCCGCTGGTCATCGAGACCCCGGGGTCCCCACCGGCGACCATCAGCTACGCCGACTTCATCGGGTACGTGCTGAACAGCCTGTACAGCCCGGGAGGCTTCGCCGACATCGCGGCGATCGCCGACGAGTTGCTCACGCTCACCGCGCCGGAGGGGACCCGCACCGCCCAGTTGCGGGCGCACGCACAGCGCTCCGCGGTCCGACGGATCACCGCGGCGGCGCCGAAGGCGCCCGGTCGGGACTTCCCGTACAACAACGGCTACGAGAGCTTCGCGGGGGTGGCCTGCACCGACGGGCTGCACCCCCGCGACGCCGCCCGGTGGCCGAAACTGACCGAACTGTCCGACCGGCGCGCCCCGTACTTCGGGCGGGCCTGGGGATGGGGTTCCGCGCCGTGCGCGCGCGACACCTGGACCGTGCGCGACGAGGACGCCTACCGGGGGCCGTTCGACCGGGTGACCGTGGCGCCCGTGCTGATGGTCGGCAGCTTCTGGGACCCGGCGACCAACTACCGCGACGCCGTGCGGTCCGCCGCGCTGGTGCCGCACAGTCGACTGCTGTCCAGCGACAACTGGGGTCACACCGCGTACGGCACGTCGGCCTGCGTGACCGGCGCCCTCGACGCGTACCTGGTCCGTGGGGCGTTGCCGGCCCGGGGCACGGTGTGTACCGGGGACATCCAGCCGTTCGCGCCCCCGCCGGCGGAGCGCAGCTCGGGCGCGTCGGACCGGGCCCGGCGGCCCACCGCCACCATGGACGAACTGGCGGCGAAGGGGGCGCCGACCGAGGGTGCGCCCAAGCAGCTGCCGCCGGTGGCCGTCCGGGTCCCCTCGTCCGTCGGTTCCTGACCGGC
>DASVVF010000662.1:0-1844 GCA_036386695.1 Catenuloplanes sp.
GCCGATCATGACCGCGGTGGCGGCGTAGCCGGGATCGCCGTCGGCTTTGAACCGGGCCGTGTACCGGGCACCGCTGGTGGTGGTCGTGAACAGGTCGATCGTGAAGTGCCCGGCCCGGCGGGTGCGCTCGTCCGGGCCGTCGCCGGGCTTGGGCAGGATCCGGTCGAGGACGAACCGGGTGGGCGGCAGGGACAGGCCCACCACGAGTGCGCCGAGGGCGACCTTCGTACCGGCGGCCAGGACCGGCGACAGCGGAGAGGTGCCGACGCTCATCACCTCGCGGTAGCGGAACCGGCGACCGTACGCCCAGCCGCGCAGCGCGTTGCTGCGCCGCACCACCCGGGTGTTGTAGGACGCCATGACGAACGGGGCGAGGCTGCCGCGCAGCGACGGGTCGACGTCCGGTCCGCGCAGCGAGACGAGGTCGGCCTGGCGGCCGAGGTCGGGCTCCTGGTCGCGGGCGGGGCTCAGCGAGTACGGGCTGGCCGCCAGGCGGCGCAGGCCGCGGTCCTTCTTGACAATGTCGAGTTGGTGGCGCATCGAGTCGATCGTGCCGCCGCTGATGCCGCCGCGCATGCTGGTGACGACGAGCGTCGTGTCGGCGAGTTCGCCCGCGCCGTCGGCCTGGATCCGCGCGTGCAGGACGTGGACCCCGATGTCCGAGGGGATGGAGTCGAAGCCGCAGGAGTGCACGATGCGGGCGCCGGTCGAGCGGGCCAGGTCGTGGTTCTCGTCGGCGCTGGCCCGGGCGAACAGCACCTCGCCGGTGAGGTCGACGTAGTCCGTGCCGGCGGCCGCGCACGCGTGGGCCAGGGCCCGGCCGTACCGGGCGTACGGGCCCACCGTGGTGAGCACCACGTGGGTGGCGACGGCCAGGCGGTGTAGGGCGTCGGCGTCGTCGGCGTCCGCCACGATCAACTGCCAGTCCGTGCCCAGCCTGGTGCGGACGGCGTCGAGCCGGGTGGCCGACCGGCCGGCCAGCGCGATTCTGGTCTCCGGCGGCGCGTGGGCCGCCAGGTGCTCGGCCACCAGGGCGCCCACGAAACCGGTCGCGCCGTACACGACGATGTCGAGATCGCGGACCCGGGGGGTGGCTTGATCGCTCATGGGTGCGGATTCTCCGTCATCGGTCGGCCGACCGGCCCGGCGACCCCCGCTCCGAGCGGGGGCGGTGCGCATATCGCCGACCTTGTCGATGTCGCCCGACAGCAGGGCAGGTACGCCATGCGCGCGGCGTCCCGCGCCATCGGTTTCCCGCCCGGCCCCGACTGGGTAAGAGAGTTGATCAGCCGCGAGCCACGACAGCACGTCGCGAACGGAAGGTCAGCGAAGATGTTCATAAACAGCATGTCCCGCACCACCGGATCCGCACGCGTCCCGGGCCAGGTGCGGCGATGAGCGCCCAGGTCAACCCCGCCACCGTCGAGGACTGCCTGCGGGTGGGCGCGGGCTTCTCCCTGGGCGACCGCAACTGGATCGTCGAGCAGTTCGCCACCCTCGACGCGCGGTTGGCCACCTTCCCGGCCGAGACGACCGAGATCGAGGTTTCGGTGAAGGACCGGGCCGCCCGGGGGCAGAAGGTCACCCTGGAGTGCTGGGTCGCCGGCCGCCAGAAGGTCGTCACCACCTCCTCCGAGGAGGACCTGCACGCCGCGCTCAACGACGTCCGGGACGATCTGCGCCGCCGACTCAACGACGCCAAGACCCGACAGGAGCCGCGTCACAACCGTCACCTGCGCGACGCCGGGCTGAAAGACCCCAACGCCGTCGAACCGGGTGATCTGCTGCCCGATGACCTGGCCGGCGACGGTGGTCGGTCGCCCGGCGCCTGACCCATCCGTCCC
>DASVVF010000663.1:0-10262 GCA_036386695.1 Catenuloplanes sp.
TTTCGAGCACTGCGAAACATCAGCCTCAACCCGTGGCGAATCGGGAAGATCGTCGCAGCAGCGCTGGTCATCCTCCACATCGAACACAACCGCACCACATAACCCTAAGTAGTCAGTTGCTTGCTCGGACAAGCTCATTGCGACTGCGGTGTTGGCGGGGGTGCCGATCGGCTTCGTCCTCGGCAAGCGCGCGAGCACCTGGTGCCTGGCGTGTGGTGGGTCGACGACCATTCCCGCCGCGAACGCCGGCGTGGGGGACGATCCGCCACCGGCAACGCGGTGGCAGGCGTTCCGGGCCAACGGCGGACGGCATTGACCGGCGCGGACGAGGGCCCGCTCACCGCCGACTTCGTGCTGTGGGCGGCCCGCCGGGTCGTCGCGCAACACGAGACACCGCCGCCGGCGACGATGACGCCCGAAGCCGCTGTGCCGCGCTGCGCGCAGTGCGGGGAACGACGGTGCCCGCTGCTCGACTGGGCGCGGGGTCTGATCGGTTGACGAAGCGCCCCGGACGCCGCCGGCGGCCGAACCGCTCCGCACGCCGCCGGCGGCCACCATGCCGATGGCGGCCCGAGCCGACGGTGGGCGTAGGGAGCCGGGGTCAGCTTGACGGCGTCGGAGCGGGACTGAGCTCGCGGGCGGCCAGCGGCTCGGGCAGGCGGACCGCGACGATCGAGTCGACGTGGACCCGGATCGGCCCGGCTACCGGGTTCCGCGCCCGCGACGGGCGTCGGTGGCGGCATCAGCCCGGTTGACGCTGGCGCTGCCCCGGATCGAGGCGTCCAGCACCTGGACGGTGTGCGCGACCTCGATCGAGCCGCCGAGGCGGCGCACCGAGGCGGCCAGCTGCATCAGGCAACCCGGGTTGGCGGTCACCAGCAGTCGGGCGCCGGTGGCCAGAACGGCGCGTGCCTTTCGTTCGCCGAGTTGGTTGCCGGCCTGCGGGTGCAGGATGTTCCAGATGCCGGCCGAGCCGCAGCAGATGTCGGGGTCGGCGATCTCGTGCAGCCGCACGCCCGGGATGGCGCGCAGCAGTTGACGTGGCTGGGTCCGGACGCCCTGGGCGTGGGCCAGGTGGCAGGCGTCGTGGTAGGCGACCGTGAGCGGCAGCGGGTGGCGCTTCGCGACCGGTCCGAGTTCCACCAGGATTTCGGAGACGTCGCGGACCTTGGCGGCCAGGGCGGCGGCCCGCGACGCGTAGCGGGGGTCGCCGCGCAGCAGGTCGCCGTACTCCTTGAGCGCCGAGCCGCACCCGGCCGCGTTGACGACCAGGTAGTCGATGCCGGTGCGCTCGAAGGCGTCGATGACCGAACGGGCGAACCGCGCCGCCTCCGGCTCCCGCCCGTTGTGCACGCTCAGGGCGCCACAGCAGCTCTGGGTCGGCGGGATCACCACGGCGCAGCCCTCCGCCGCCAGCACCCGTGCGGTGGCGGTGTTGACCTCGGGGAAGAAGGCGCCCTGGACGCAGCCGGTGAGCAGGCCGACGACCGCGCGTTGCGTCCCCACGGCCGGCACCCGGGCGGGGAGCGGGGCCCGGCGCCCCAGCGTGGGCGTCAGGGCGTCGAGCGCGGCGGCCGTCGGCAGGCGGGCCAGCAGACCGGTGCGGCGCACCACGCGGCGCAGCCCGAGGGCCTGGTACGCCCGCAGCGGTCCGCGCAGCAGCCGCAACCGCCGGGGGTACGGGAAGACCCGGAAGATCGCCCCGCGCAGGAGGCGCTGCGCGGGTGTCCGGGCGGAGTCCGGTGCCCGGCGCTCCACCTGCTGGCGGGTGTCGGCGATCAGCCGGTCGTACCGGACCCCGGACGGGCAGGCGGTCACGCACGCCATGCAGCCCAGGCACCGGTCGATGTGGGTGACCATCGAGTCGGACATCGGCTCACCGTCCAGGCCCTGTGCCATCAGGTGGATGCGGCCGCGCGGCGAGTCCATCTCCTCGCCCCACAGCACGTACGTCGGGCAGGTGGGCAGGCAGAACCCACAGTGGACACAGTCGCCGATCAGGGCGGCCCGGGGCGGGTGGTGGTCGTCGAACGCCGGTGTCGTCACCCTCAGATCCCTCCCACGAAGCGTCCGGGCGCGAACCGGTGGTCCGGGTCGAACCGCCGCTTGACCCGCCACATCAGCTCCAGCCCGGGCACCGGGCCCCACAGGTCGACCCGGTCGCGGACGTCGGCCGGCGCGGTCAGCACGACGGCGTGTCCGGCGGCGTCGGTGGCCGCCGCCCGCAGCCGCTCGACCACCGCCGCGACCACGTCGAGCGCCGTCGCGGCCGGCAGGCCGGCGTACAGGACGCCGGTGCCCGCGGAGCCGCGCACCGTCAGCGGCACGCCGTGGCGCTCGCGCACCGCCGCGCCGGCCGCCAGCAACGCCGGCACCCCCGACAGGGCCGCGGTGAGCTTGAGGCCGGTGTCACCGCCGCCCCACGGGTACCGCCAGGCGGGCGGGGTGGTCGAGACCACCGGGTCCCCGCCGAGCAGCCGACAGGTCGCGGCGACCCGCTGCGCCACCCCGGCCGGTACGCCCTCGAGCAGCACCGCCACCTCGAACGCGCCGTCCGGAGCGGCGTCGACCTCCACCGCGCTGGGCACCACCTGGGCGCCGAGAACGGCCGCGACCAGCCGGCCGGCCAGCGCCGGGTCGCCCACCCGGCGGCTGACCGTGGCGGCGGTCGCGGGCAGCGGGTGGAGCCGGAACGCGCACTCGGTGATGACGCCGAGGGTGCCGTACGAACCGGTCAGGAGCTTGCCCAGGTCGTAGCCGGCGACGTTCTTGACCACCTTTCCGCCGGCGTGCGCCACGGTGCCGTCCGGTCGGACCATGGTGACGCCGATCAGCAGGTCACGGGCGGTGCCGTAGAGCATCCGGCGGGGCCCGCTGGTGTTGACCGCGACGGTGCCGCCGACGGTGGCCGCCGGCAGCGGCGCGTCGAGCGGGAGCTGCTGCCCGGCCCGGCTCAGTTCGGCGGCGAGGTCGGCGTCGGGGGTGCCCGCCCGGACCACGGTGATCAGGTCACCGGCGGCGTGTTCCACGACCCCGGTGAGTTGGCGGGTGTCGAGCACCAGATCCAACCGGCGTGGCGGGGCGCCCCAGTCCTGCTTGGTGCCCGCCCCGCGCACCACGACGGCGAGCCCGTGGGCGGCGGCGGCGCGGACGATCGCGGCGGCCCGGGCGGTGCTGTCCGGCGCGGCGACGTAGCGGGCCGGTACGCCGGCGATCGCGTCGCCGGGTTCGGCGGGCCGGACGGTCGCCGCGCCGGCGGCCCGCAGGGCGGAGAGCACCACGTCGGTCAAAAGATCTCCCCGAGGCCGGCCGCCTGGGCCGGGTGCGGCCCGCTGTGCCGCCCGGGGATCTCCCCACACAGCCGGGGTGTCGGGAAGATCTTGCCCGGGTTGGCCAACCCCAGTGGGTCGAACGCGCACCGCACCAGCTGCATCGTGTCCAGGTCGTCGTCGGTGAACATCCGGGGCAGGTACCGCGCCTTGTCGACGCCGACGCCGTGCTCGCCGGTGATCGACCCGCCGGAGCTGACACACAGGTCGAGGATCGCCCCGGACAGCTCCTCCGCCTTCGCCGCCGCGCCGGGCACCGTCGCGTCGAACAGGACCAGCGGGTGCAGGTTGCCGTCACCGGCGTGGAAGACGTTGGCCACCCGGACGCCCGCCTCGCCGGCCAGCTCGTCGATGCGGCGCAGCACCGCCGGCAGCGCGGTACGCGGGATCACCCCGTCCTGCACGATGTAGTCCGGGCTGATCCGGCCCACCGCCGCGAACGCGGACTTGCGCCCCTTCCAGAACAGCGCGCGCTGCGCGTCGTCGGCCGCGACCCGGATCTCCACCGCGCCCCGGGTGCGGCAGAACTCCTCGACCCGGGTGAACTGGGCATCGACCTCGGCGGCGGGGCCGTCCAGCTCGACGATCAGCACCGCACCGGCGCCGGCCGGGTAGTCGCAGTGCACGGCGGCCTCGGCTGCCTCGATGGCCAGCGCGTCCATCATCTCGATCGCCGCCGGCACCACGCCGGCGGCGATGATCGCCGAGGTGGCCGCGCCGGCGTCGTCGGTGCCGCGGAAGGCGGCCAGCAGGGTGCGTACCGCCTCGGGCCGGCGGGTCAGGCGGACGGTGACCTCGATCGCGATGCCGAGGGTCCCCTCCGAGCCGACGAACGCGCCCAGCAGGTCGTAACCCGGGGTGTCCGGTGCCCGCCCGCCGAGGCGGACCAGGGCGCCGTCGCCGGTGACCACCTCGGCGCCGGTGACGTGGTTGGTGGTGAACCCGTACTTCAGGCAGTGGGCGCCGCCGGAGTTCTCGGCGACGTTGCCGCCGATCGAGCAGATCTGCTGGCTGGACGGGTCGGGCGCGTAGTAGTACCCGGCCGGGGCAGCGGCTCGGGTCACGTCCAGGTTGATCACGCCGGGTTCGACGACGGCCCGCTCGTCCTGCGGGGCGATCTCGTGGATGGTGCGCAGCCGCGAGGTGACGATCAGAACGCCGTCGGCGTGCGGCAACGCTCCACCGGAGAGGCCGGTGCCCGAACCGCGCGCCACGAACGGCACCCGGGCGGCCACGCACGCCCGGACCGCCGCGGCGCACTCGGCCCCGGTGCGGGGCAACACCACCAGTGCCGGAACCACGCGGTACCGGGCCAGGCCGTCGCATTCGTAGGTCCGCAGCCGCTGGCGGTCGCTGATCACCTGCTCGGCCCCGAGCAGGGCCCGGAGCTGACCGGCGACCGCAGCGATGCCGGCGCCGCCGCCGTTGTCGCCCATGGCGCCCTCCTCGGGCCTCGCCTGCCTGAGACGCTAGGCGGGTGCCCGGGATCCTGGCAACCGGTTCCGTCGCCCCGGTGGCCGGTCCGCCGCCGGAAACGACGCACCCGTCGCCGGATTTTCGGATAAGCGGCTGGGTGATTGGGATCAGCTGACGGGCGGGGGCCGAAAACCGCACAGTTTCTGCCTGTGTTGCAGTTCGATGGACCTCGAATTACTCTTTAGGCATCCACCGGCGTCAGTTTCTTTCTCGGGGCGTCGCGCGGGGACCGCGGGAAAAAACCGGCGGCGGACGACCCCCAAAAGGCCGATCGGAGCCCGCCATGCCCTCCATTTCCGCTGTCTACGAACGGATTCCCGTGCTGTCCGGGTCGGGAACTGGCGAGACGTCGCTGGTTGCCTTCAACGCCGCGTTGCTCGCCGTCGGTCTCGGGCACTACAACGTGATCCGCCTGTCCAGCGTCATCCCGCCCGGCACCGACGTCGACGCCACCGGCCGGACGCCGGCCCCGGCCGGCGCCTGGGGCGACCGGATGTACTGCGTGTACGCCATGCGGTCGGCGACAACCGTGGGGGAGCAGGCGTGGGCCGGCGTCGGCTGGGTACGACGCCGCGACGGCCTCGGCGGTCTGTTCGTCGAACATGACGGCGCCGACGAGGCCACCGTGGCCGCTGGCATCCGGGCCAGTCTGACCGGCCTGATGGCCGGCGGCGAGGACGATTTCACGGCCCCGGACTTTGTGATAAACGGCGTGACGTGCACCGGGCAGCCGGTATGTTCGCTGGTGATCGCCCCGTATGAGAGCGCCTCCTGGATGGGGTCACGGTGAAGGTCACGATCGAACAGGCCATGGCTACCGACGTCATCGACGGCCTCTATGAGCTCTACCTGACGGCTTTCGAACCCCTGCGGACCAGGGCCGCCGCCCGGCACGTGCTGTCCGCCGAGGAATTCGGCGCCGAGATGCTCGACAAACGCATTGACAAATACGTGGCGTGGGATGACGACGGCCAACCGGCGGCGCTGACGACGCTGGCCACCGACCTGTCCGCCCTGCCGTGGATCAGCGCCGAATACTACGTCGCGCGCTACCCCGAGCAGTCCGCCCGGGGGGCGGTGTTCTATCTCGGGTACACGCTGGTGCACCCGACGCGCGGCGGGGCCGGGATCGTCGGCGGGATCGTCGCCCGCATCGCGCGCCGCACGCAGGAGAACGCCGCCGTCTGCGCTTTCGACGTGAGTTCCCACAACGGCGAACGGCAGATCGGCGCCATCATGGCCAGCCTGGGCCGGTCGATGTCGATGCACGTGGACACCGTCGACGTGCAGAGTTTCCACGTCGCGACCTTCCCCGTGGACGTGCCCGTACCGTGATCCCGACCTGGCGGAGGCCGTCGGGGGTCCTGCCGTGACACCAGGACGGCTCCTGCCCACTGATCGTCCGGGCGAGAGCGGGACCGTCGGATCCGCCAGGAGCCGAACGTCTGAATCCCGCGTCCGGGAAGCCGATGTGAAATTCGATTCAAGTCGGCCGGCGGTCGGCCGATGCAGAGGGTAATGACAACCCTCGGACCGAAGGACAACGGCATGACCGAACCGGGCACGCCGGGTGGGGGCACCGCACGGCCACCGTCCGCCGTCGCGGCCTGGTCCGTCGTCGGCTGCGGCCTGGTGGCGCTCGTCCTGTACGCCGTGGGCCCCGCCGCGCTGAGGATGCCGCTGTCGCTGCTGATCAGCCTGGGCGCGATCGCCGGCGCCGTGGCGGGCACGCTACGCCAGCCGAACCGGGCCCACCGCCGGGCCTGGTGGGCCATCGTCGCCTCGTTGTCCTGCTTCCTCGGCGCGTCGGTCCTGCGCCTGGTCATCCCCGGCGCTGCCGTGTCGACCGACCTCGGGCCGGCGACCTTCATCCCGGACCTGCTCGTCGTGCCGGGCTACCTGATGACCGGCTACGCGCTGCTGCACATGCTGGGCCGGCGCAAGGCGGCCGCCGACGACCCTGCCCGCGCCGACGCGCTGCTGGTCGGGCTCGGGGCGGCCCTGGCGACCTGGGCGTTCCTCATCGCGCCGCACTTCCAGGGCAGCGACCTGCCGCCCACGGTGGTGCTGTTGAACGCCCTGTTCCCGATGGCGGACGTGCTGCTGCTGGTGATAGTGAGCCGACTGGTACTCGCCGACGGGATCCGGCAGCCGTCGCTGTGGCTGCTGGGCGCGTCGATGTGCGGGCTGTTCGTCGGCGACCTGCTCTTCTCCCTGCAGGCCGACAGGTCAGGCACCTCCAGCTCCACCCAGCTGGCGATGGACCTGGCCTTCCTCACCGGATTCGTGGCGATGTCCGGTGCCGTGCTGCACCCCACGATGCGCACGCTCACCCAACCGCAGACCGTCCAGGTCGGCCACCTCGGAGTGCTGCGGGGGGCCGCGATCGCCGTCGTGCTGAGCGTTCCGATGGTGGTGGCCACCCTCTGGCCGGCGACAACCGTGTGGAACGGCCTCGTCCGGCTGCTGATCTACACCCTGCTCGCCATCACCCTGTTGACCCGGATCGTGTCCAACAACAACTCCCGATCCCGGGCCGAGCAGGTCGCGCGCGGCGCCGCGGACGAGGCCCGGCACCGGGCCACCCACGACACCCTCACCGAACTGCCCAACCGGGAGCTGCTCACCGACACCGTCACCCAGTGGTGCGACCGGTCCAGCGCCGAAGGCCAGGAGATCAGCCTGCTCTTCCTCGACCTGGACCGGTTCAAGCTGATCAACGACAGCTGGGGCCACCGGGTCGGCGACGAGCTGCTCTGCGCGGTCGCCTCGCGGCTCAGTGCCATCGTGCGCGGCGAGGACCTGGTGTGCCGGATCGGCGGCGACGAGTTCGTCGTCGCCCTGGCCAGCCCGTCCCACTCGGCGATGGCCGAAGGTCTGGCCCGGCGGATCCTGGCCGAGTTCGCCGAACCGTTCCAGCTCTCCGTCGGTCAGGTCACGGTCACCCCGTCCATCGGGCTGGCCCGCTCCGAGGGCACACCGCACGCGCTGGAGCTGATCCGCGACGCCGACACCGCGATGTACAAGGCCAAGGCCGCCGGGCGCAACAGCTACGCCACCTTCGACACCTCGCTGCGCGCGCAGGTGCAGAAGCGAGCCGACCTGGAGCAGTCGCTGCGGGGAGCGCTGACCCGCGGCGAGTTGGCGGTGCACTACCAACCCATCATCGACCTGCGCAACGACGAGCTCGCCGGCTTCGAGGCGTTGATGCGCTGGAACCATCCGGAACTCGGCAGCGTCTCGCCGTTGGATTTCATCCCGATCGCCGAGGACACCGGACTGATCGTGCCGGCCGGGGCGTGGCTGCTGGAGCAGGCGGCGGAGCAGCTCGCGCGGTGGCGCTCGCAGCGACCGCCGGACGCGCCGCCACTGCACATGTCGGTCAACATCTCGGTCCGTCAGTTGCGCGACGTCAACCTCGTCGACGTGGTGAGCGGCGCTCTGGAGCGGACCGGCCTGCCGGCCTCGGCGCTGTGGCTCGAGATCACCGAATCCGGTGTGATCGAGGATCCCGAGTACTCGTTGGCCATCCTGCGGCACCTGCGCCGGCTCGGGGTCACCATCTGCCTCGACGACTTCGGCACCGGCTACTCGTCACTGACGTACCTCAAGCGGTTTCCGACCCGGATCGTCAAGATCGACCGATCGTTCGTCAACGGCGTCGGCAACGACCAGGACGACGAGACGATCGTGCGGACCGTCGTGGCGATGGCCCACGCACTCGGCCAGCAGGTCGTCGCGGAAGGCGTGGAAACGGCCGTTCAACGGGACTGGCTGCGCAACCTCGGCTGCGAGATGGTGCAGGGCTGGCTCTACGGCGCGGCCCGCCCCGCCGACGCGTCGGGTTCCTGGATCGGGTACCCGCTGCCCATCCTGCAGTCCACACCGGCCGTGGCCGCCACGGCAGCCACCCAGTCCCCGTCGGCCGTGGCCGGCGGCCGCGGCTGAGTCACCCCCCAAGGGCGAGCCCAGCGTCACTGCCCAAGGGTGTGAGTCCAGGGTTGCCCCCCGGGTGGAGCCAGTTTCACTGCCGGGGGCAGCGCAGCGCCTCCTTGTGCCGCTCCTGCGACGGGCCCAACGCGCTGGACAGGTTGCGCGCCGTGTCGATCAGCGGGACGTGGCTGAACGCCTGCGGGAAGTTGCCGACCAGCCGGCGGGCCTTCGGGTCGTACTCCTCGGAGAGCAGCCCGACGTCGTTGCGCAGCGACAGCAGCCGTTCGAACACCTCGCGCGCCTCGTCGTGCCTGCCCATCAGCGAGTAGTTGTCGGCCAGCCAGAACGTGCACGCCAGGAACGCCCCCTCACCGGCGGGCAGGCCGTCGACGCTGTCACCCGGGATCTGGGTGTAGCGCTGCACGAAACCGTCCTGCAGCAGCTCGCGTTCGATGGCGGCAACCGTGCCCCTGACCCGCTCGTCGGTCGCCGGCAGGAACCCGACCAGGGGCACCATCAACAGTGACGCGTCGAGTTCCCGGGAGCCGTAGTACTGGGTGAAGGTCTGCCGGTCCGCGTCGTACCCCTTCTCCAGGATCTCCGTGCGGATCTCCTCGCGCAGCGCCCGCCACCGCTCGACCGGCCCTTCGAGGCCGAAGTCCTCCACCGCCTTGACCGCCCGGTCGGTGGCCACCCATGCCATCAGCTTGGAGTGGGTGAAATGCTGGGACTCGCCGCGCACCTCCCAGATCCCCTCGTCCGGGTCGGTCCAGTGCTGCTCCACGAACTCCATCAGCTTGACCTGCAACCCCCAGGACGGGTCGTCGCGCTTGAGCCCGGAGCGGCGGCCCTGGTGCAGGGCGTCCATCACCTCGCCGTAGACGTCCAGCTGGAACTGCTCTGCCGCGGCGTTGCCGATCCGCACCGGATTGCCGTCGTAGCCGGGCAGCCAGTCGGCGCGGTACTCCTCCAGCCGGCGCTCACCGGCGACGCCGTACATGATCTGCATCTCGGCCGGGTCGCCGGCGATCGCCCGCAGCAGCCACTTGCGCCACGCCTGCGCCTCGCTCTGGAAACCGGAATACATCAGCGACTGCAGGGTGATGGTGGCGTCGCGCAGCCAGCAGAACCGGTAGTCCCAATTGCGCACCCCACCGAGCTGCTCGGGCAGTGACGTGGTCGCGGCGGCGACGATCCCGCCGGTGGGGGCGTAGGTCAGCGCCTTGAGGGTCAGCAGCGAACGGACCACCGCGTCGCGCCACTCGCCATCGTAGGTGCACGCCGAGATCCAACCCTGCCAGTAACCTTCGGTCGCGCCCAGCTCCTCCACCGGGTTGAGCGGCTTGGGCGGCGGAAGGTGCGACTCCCGCCAGGTCAGCACGAACGGGGCCCGCTCACCCGCGCCGACGGTGAAGTCCGCGTGGGTGGCGAAGTCCTGCCCGTACGTCGGCACCTCGGTGCGCAGCCAGACCGCGTCCGGGCCGGCGACGGCCACCAGGTCGCCGTGCTCCCGGTAGACCCACG
>DASVVF010000664.1:0-10335 GCA_036386695.1 Catenuloplanes sp.
GCAAGGTGCTGTTCACCGCGGCGTCGCCCGACGCCGCCGGGCCGCCGGGCGTCGGGTGAGGCCGGCCGGTCAGGGTCGGGTCGGGCGTCGGGTGAGGCCGGCCGGTCAGGGCAGGGTCGGGCGTCCGTCCGGGCCGATCGGGAAACCGGCGTTGTGGGCGACCTCCCACAGGTGCCCGTCCGGGTCCGCGAAGTAGCCGGTGTAGCCGCCCCACGACGCCCGCTGCGCCGGCTTGACCAGCGTCCCGCCGGCCTGCACCGCCGTGGCCAGGGCGGCGTCCACGTCGTCCGGGCTGTCGACGTTGATGGCCAGGGCCACACCGCGGAAACCGGAGCCGGTGGGCGGCTCGACGGTGGCGTCGGCGGCAAGGTCGTCCACGCCGAACAGGGACAGCAAACCCCCGGCGGTACGGAAGAAGCTCACCACCTCGGGCACCGAAGCGCTGGACAGCGGCCAGCCCAGCGCCTCGTAGAAGGCGGTGGCGCGGGCGACGTCGGCCACCCCGAGGGTGGCGAGACTCAAACGGGCGGGTACGGACATCGGGTCACCTCCGACGCGCAGTCTGCCACCGCCACGGCCGCCGCGGCGGGACCGGCTGCCGACGTACCCGCGTTTCGGCGATCAGTGGAAGGTGTGCTCCCCGGCGGGGAACTCGCCGCCGCGCACCTCGGCGGCGAACCGCTGGGTGGCGTCGGTCAGCGCACCGGCCAGGTCGGCGTACCGCTTGACGAACCGGGGCGCTTTTCCGCTGCGCAGACCGGCCATGTCCTGCCAGACCAGCACCTGGGCGTCGGTGTCCGGGCCGGCGCCGATGCCGACGGTGGGAATGACCAGATCGTGGGTGACCCGCTTGGCCACGTCGCCGGGGACCATCTCCAACACCACCGCGAAGGCGCCCGCCTCGGCCACCGCGTGCGCGTCGGTCAGCACGTCCTCGGCGGCGTCGCCGCGCCCCTGCACCCGGTACCCGCCGATGGCGTGCTCGCTCTGCGGGGTGAAGCCGATGTGCGCCATCACCGGGATGCCGGCACCGGTGATCGCGGCGATCTGGGCGGCCACCCGGCGCCCACCCTCCAGCTTGACGGCGTGGCAGCCGCCCTCTTTCATGAACCGCACCGCCGTACGCAGCGCCTGGGTGGGGCCCTCCTCGTACGAGCCGAACGGCAGGTCCCCGATCACCAGGGCGGTCCGGGTGGCCCGGACGACCGCCCGGACGAGCGGGAGCAGGTCGTCGACGGTGACCGGCACGGTTGTCTCGTAGCCGAAGACGTTGTTGGCGGCCGAGTCGCCCACCAGCAGCACCGGGATGCCGGCCTGGTCGAAGATCGTGGCGGTGTACTGGTCGTACGAGGTCAGCATCGGCCACCGCTCGCCGCGCTCCTTGGCGGCGATCAGGTCGCGGGTGCGTACCCGCCGGGTCGCCGGTCCGCCGTAGAGGGTCGGCACCTCGGGTGTGCCCTGGGCGACGGCAGGCTGCTCTGCTGGCTGGGACATCGTCGTCTCCTCTCCTCGAGGCCGCCCACGCGGTCCCCGGGTTCTACCGCCGATCGTCGCACCGCCGCCTACCACCCGGCAGGGATCGTGGAAGATTTCACACGCGTACGCCGGGTGTCGTGGGCGGACCCCCGACCGACCCACGACACCCGGCGCCGCTGCCTGGCGGCCGCGCCCTCAGCGCAGCCAGGGCACCTCCGGGTTGAGCAGACCGCGCGCCTTCAGCTCCTTGCGCAGCGGGATGTCCTCGTCGATGTAGCCGTTCCAGCCGATGCCCCAGTAGTTGACGGTGCCGGTCGCCTCCCCGCACAGCTGGCGCTGCACGGGGGTGCGGTTCTGCCACCACTCGCCGGTGGGGTCGATCGGCATGTCGTCCAGCGGGCGGATCCACCGGTAGGTGTATCCGACGAACAGCATCTTGCGGGTCACGTCGGAGTAGTTCGGCGACCGGGAGTGCCACAACCGCCGGTCGAAGATGAACGCGTCGCCCGGGTTGGCGGTGATCTCGATCGTGCCCTCGGGATCCGGGTGTCCGGCCGGGTCGCCCGTCGGGCGGGCCATCCGGTTGCTCAGGTGGCTGCCCGGCACGATCTTCGTCGCCCCCCGGCCGGTCTCGGACAGGTCGGAGAGCACGTACGCGACCTTCAACGAGAACATCGGGCGCGGTGTGCCGCCGTCGAGGACCTCCGGGTCCGAGTTCTGCCGGTACCCGTCCTGGTGCCAGCCCCAGGCCGGGGCCTCACGCTCGCGGGCCGGCGGGGTCACGTCGAGGTGGTTGTGGTGGGTGTAGATGTTCCAACCCGCCAGGCCCCAGATGTACGGGAAAATGGACGGCTGGGTGAGCAGTTCCCCGAAGAGCTCGTCGCGGGTCAGGAACCCGAGCAGGTGCAGCGTGCCGTCCGACTTGGCGTTGCCCGCCAGCAGTTCCTCCTGGTAGACCCGATCGACGGCCGCCTCAAGGGTCTGCCGCTGCTGCTCGGGTACGGCGTTGCGGACCAGCAACCAGCCCTCTTCGAGGAACTGCTTCCGGTCGGCCTCACTAAGCGGCTCGTAACCGGTCAACTCGGCATAAGCCGGCAGGGTACCCATCGCGTGACTCTTCCTCTCCCCCATGACTTCCCTCCGCCGGCGCTGGCCCCTCGTCCGCCCGGTCCGGTTGGTGACCGGGCCGGCCGCGCGTACATTGAGAGCCGTCGGCGTTGGCACTGGCGACAGATAGTGCCAACTGGGGTGTGTGGAAGTTGTGAAGAAATCGCGGCGTTCCGATGTTGCCCGACGATCGTCGGGCCTACCCGATGGGTGGCGCCTCGCGGAACCGGTTGGTGATCGGTAGCCGGCGGTCGCGGCCGAACGCCTTGATCGAGATCTTGGTGCCGGGTGCGGACTGGCGCCGTTTGTACTCCGCGACGTCGACCAACCGCAGCACCCGGTCGACCAGCCCCGCGTCGTGGCCGGCCGCCACCAGGTCGTCGCGGCCCAGGTCACCGTCGATGTACCCGGCCAGGATCGCGTCGAGCACGTCGTAGTCGGGCAGCGAGTCGGTGTCGAGTTGGCCGGGACGCAGCTCCGCGCTCGGCGGCTTGCTGATCGAGTTCTCCGGCACCGGCGGCTGCTCACCGCGGCGCGCCGCGTCGGCGTTACGCCATTTCGCCAGCCGCCACACCAGGGTCTTCGGCACATCCTTGAGCGGGTTGAATCCGCCCACCGAATCGCCGTACAGGGTGGAGTAGCCGACCGCCAGCTCGCTCTTGTTGCCGGTGGTCAGCACCAGGTGTCCCTGCTGGTTGGACAACGCCATCAGGATCACCCCGCGCACCCGGGCCTGCAGGTTCTCCACGCTCAGCCCGGACAGCGACAGATTCGCCAGGAACGAGTCGACCATCTCCTGGATCGGCTCGCTGCGGTAGTCCAGGCCGGTGCGTTTGGCCAGGTCGGCGGCGTCGTCGCGGGAATGGGCCGAGGAATGCCCGCTGGGCATGGACACCCCCACCACCCGGTCGGCGCCCAGCGCGTCGACCGCGATGGTGGCCACCACCGCCGAGTCGATACCACCGGACAGTCCGAGGACGACGGAACCGAACCCGTTCTTGCGGACGTAGTCACGCAGGCCCAGCACCAGCGCCCGCCAGATCTCCGCCTCATCGTTGACCTGCGCGGCGACGCCGGCATCGGCCACCGGATCCGTGCGCGGCGGCAGCTCGGCGCAGACGGTCACCCGCCGGATCGACATCTCGCGGCGGCCCGCGCCGGACGCCTCCCCGCCGGGCGCCTCACCGGAGCGCGAGCGCGGCGCCGGGTCGGCACCGGCCGCCGCCGGCCCGGGAGCCGCGCCGGCGGCCGGCACCTGGACATCGTGCACCAGCAGATGCTCGGCGAACCGCGGTGCCCGGGCCAGCAGGGTGCCGTCGGCCGACACGATCATCGAGTCGCCGTCGAAGACCAGCTCGTCCTGACCGCCGACCATGTTGACGTACGCGACCGTGGCGCCCGCCTCGGCCGCCCGGGCCGCCGCGCACGGCCCACCGGCCTGCCACAGGTCCTCGCAGATGGTCAGCGCGACGTCGACGTCGCCCAGCCGCACCACGGTCAAGCTGTCGCCCGGCACGAAGTAGCGGTCCTCGTCGAAGACCCCGTAGTTGGGCAGGTGGTGCTTGAAGTACGTGGCGGCCACCCGGCCCTCGTGCAGCACGGCGGCCGCGTTGCGGGGCCCCCGGCCGGGCACCGCGTCGGCGTTGAGCGCCGCCGGGCCGTCCGCGTCGAGGTAGCCGACCACGACCGGCAACCCGCCGAGGCCGTCGCCGTGCAGGTCGGCGGCGAGCTGCCGCAGCGCCGCCTGCGACGCGGCGACGAAGGCGGTACGGAAAACCAGGTCCTCCACCGGGTACCCGGTCAGCACCAGCTCCGGGAAGGCCACCAGCTGGGCGCCGGCGAGCGCCGCCGCGCGGGTGCTGTCGCGTACCAGCCGGGCATTGCCCGGGAGGTCTCCGACGGTCGGGTTCACCTGGGCGAGGGCGAGGCGCACGGTCGTCATGCCATCATCTTGCCCGGCCGGTGGGATGTGTCGCGGCAAGCCCCACCCGGCGCAGCGGTGCGGGCCCGGGTCGGCGTAATCTCAGCGTAACGGGGCCGGGTCAGACTGGCCGCCGGGCGACACGCCAGGTGTCGGCATGCGCCGGGCGGGTGATCGGTTCGAGCAGTGCCCGGATTGAGCAGTGACCGGTTCGAGCAGTGAGTCGTCACGAGGGGTGGAAGTGGACCGACAGCAGGAGTTCGTGCTCCGTACTCTGGAAGAGCGCGACATCCGTTTCGTCCGGTTGTGGTTCACCGACGTGCTCGGCACGCTGAAGAGCGTCTCGGTGGCCCCGGCTGAGCTGGAGGCCGCCTTCGAGGAGGGCATCGGCTTCGACGGCTCGGCGATCGAGGGCTTCGCCCGGGTCTTCGAGTCAGACATGGTCGCCATGCCGGACCCGACCACGTTCCAGGTGTTCCCCTTCGAGGGCGGCGTCAGCGGCGAGAGCGCCCGGATGTTCTGCGACATCCTGCTGCCCGACGGCAGCGCCTCCTGGGCCGACCCCCGACACGTGCTGCGCCGGATGCTGTCGCGGGCCGCCGAGAAGGGCTTCACCTTCTACACCCACCCGGAGATCGAGTTCTTCCTGCTGGAGAACGGCCCGATCGACGGCTCGGTGCCGGTCCCGGTCGACGCCGGCGGCTACTTCGAGCACACCACCCACGCCATCGCCCGCGACTTCCGCCGCCAGGCGGTGCTGGCGCTGGAGCGGATCGGCATCTCGGTGGAGTTCAGCCACCACGAGGTCGCCCCCGGCCAGCAGGAGATCGACCTGCGCTACGCCGACGCGCTGGCCACCGCCGACAACATCATGACGTTCCGGCACGTCGTCAAGGAGGTGGCGCTCTCGCACGGGGTGCGCGCGACCTTCATGCCGAAGCCGTTCACCGACCAGCCGGGTAGCGGCATGCACACCCACCTGTCGCTGTTCGAGGGGGAACGCAACGCGTTCCACGACGCCGGCGACCCGTCGAAGCTGTCGAAGGTCGCCAAGGCGTTCATCGCCGGGCTGCTGGTGCACGCCCGCGAGTACACCGCGGTGACCAACCAATGGGTCAACTCGTACAAGCGGCTGTTCCCGCTGCAGTTGCCCGACCGGATCACCGAGTCGCCGGCGTACGTCTGCTGGGGGCACCTCAACCGCTCCGCGCTGGTGCGGGTGCCGGCGTACGGAAAGCCCAACTCGGCCCGGGTCGAGGTCCGCTCGCTCGACGCGGCGACCAACCCGTACCTGGCCTTCGCGGTGCTGTTGGGGGCCGGCCTCAAGGGCATCGAGGAGGGCTACGAGCTGCCGCCCGGCGCCGAGGACGACGTGTGGTCGCTGTCCAACGCCGAACGTAAGGCGATGGGTTACGAGGCGCTGCCGGAAAACCTCGCCGAGGCCATCGACGTGATGGCCGGCTCGGAGTTGATCGCCGAGGTGCTCGGCGAACACGTCTTCGACTTCTTCCTGCGTAACAAGCGGGCCGAGTGGGAGCAGTACCGGCGCGAGGTCACACCGTACGAGCGCCAGCGTTACCTCGGCGCGCTCTGACGCCTCGCCGGCAGTTAAGTTGCCGACGTTCGATCATCTGGTACCGCCGCGCTGCTACCGTGCGTCCTGACGTCGCAACTTCTGGGGGAGAACACGGTGCTGAATGAGCTGTTCGCCGGGGCGTGGCATAGCGTTGTCTTCGGGTTGGTGGGCATCGGCCTGATGGCCGTGGGGTTCCTGCTTGTCGACGTCCTCACGCCCGGCAAGCTGCGCGAACTGATCTGGGTCGAGCGCAACCCGAACGCCGCCCTGCTGCTGGCAGCGAACCAGCTCGGCATCTCGGCGATCGTCTTCACCGCGATCTTCACCAGCTACTCGAACTTCGGGCAGGGCCTGGCCTCCACCGTCGTGTTCGGACTGATCGGGATCGCCATCATGGGGGCGGCGTTCATCGTGCTGGACTGGCTGACGCCGGGCAAGCTCGGTGAGGTCATCTGCCAGCCGGAACAGCACCCGGCCGCCCGGGTCAGCGCCGCCTCACACTTCGGTGCGGCCCTGATCGTCTGCGCCTGCATCGCCTGACGGGCCGGCATCGCCTGACCAGCCTGGGCCGGCGCCCGTGGGTCGGGGGTCGGGGCCGGGGTCGGTCAGCGCACCCGCTTGGTCAACATCAGCGACGCGGAGTCGTCGACGCGGACCGTCGCGCCGGGGGCGACCGGGCGACCGGCGTAGCTCAACCCGCGCCCGTCCGGCACGAAGCCGCGCTTGACGCAGAGCCGCTGAGCCGGCCCGAAGTCACCGTGCAGCCCGAAGCCGATACCGACCACCGTCGAGCGGGTGGCGACGGCGCCCTCGGCCACCTCCAGGAGCACCGTCGCGACGCCGCGCCGCCGGTGGGGCCGCAGCACACGCAGGTCGACGATCTCCGGGATGTCGGCGGCCCGGAACGGTGGATAGTCGCTGCGCCAGCGGACGCACAGATAGCCACAGACGATCGTGTCGGACTCCGCCACCAGGACGAGGCGCTCACCGGCGCTCTGCTCGGTCAGGTAGCGGCGGAACAGCCAGGCGGAGCCGTCCCCCCCGACCGACCCACGGGCCGCCGTCTCCCGGGCCGCCGTCTCCCGGGCCGCCGTCTCCGGGGCTGCCGTTTCCGGGGCGGTCTGCGGGCCCGGCGAGCCGAGACCCGCCGCACTCGACCCGGCCGCCCTCGACTCCGCCCATCGGGAACCGGAACCCCACCACGGCTGCGACCCGGACGCCGGTCCGGCGGGCTGGTCGAACGCCGCCGTCAGAGTGTCCACGTCGGCCGCCCGCATCGGCCGGACCACCATGGTGTGCATGCTGGGGGCGTGCACCGGATCGACCCAACCGAAGTCGAAGCGAACGGCGGCCGGTAACGACTCACCGCGCTGCGCCGACGACGGGCGACCGGTCGCCGCCGGGCGCCCCCGGGCCGGCGCCGCCCGGTCGGCTGCCGGCCGCTCCGCCGCCGGCCGAGCGCCATCGACCCGGCCCGCTGGCGGCTGGTCCGCTGGCGGCACCGGCTGGTGCCCGGGAGTGTCCGGGCTGGCCAGCAGGGCGTGACGCAGCCGTCGCTTGGTGATGCCCAACGAGGTCAGCGACGGCCCGTCGGTCAGTCGGCCGGCACCCGGGATTGTCGAACGCATGTTCGAATCCTAGACCCACGGGCCCGGCGGCGAAAGCCGACAGCACGACCGGTCGGCGCCCGGACGCGACGGCTCACCCGGTGGGCGCGGTGGTGCGCCGCTCCGGCACGACTATCTGCCGCAGCCCCGCCCAGACGGCCCAGAGCAGGAACGTCGCGAAGAACACGAACAGGGCGAGGGCCATCACGGTGAGCAGCAGCGCCGGCGGGTTGCCGGGGCTGAGAACCTGGATGATCAGCGCCAGGATGAGCACCCCGAAGGCGGTGCCGGCGACGAGCCCGACCCGGTGCATCGTCACCGGCTGCTCCCGCCGCCGGACGGCCAGCCATGAGGTGACGGCCAGCCAGACGGCCGGCCCGGTGGTGACCGAGTAACCGAGGAGGGTGATGATCGGTTGCAGCGCCGGCGGGGCCAGCCGCCCGGTTGCCAGGACGCCGACGCCGACCAGCGGGCCGAACGCCCCGAAGGCGATCACCGCGGCGGTGGTGAGACGTCCGCACCTGGATCGGATCGCCTGGCGGGTGATGAAGGGCGAGAGCGCGAAGGGCGCCAGCACCAGCAGCCCTTCGGCGTTGTCCTCGCCGAGAACGGCGGTCAAGGTCATGGCACTGACCACGATGAGGGCGGCGAAGAGCAGGCCCGCGCCGGCGAACACCGCACCGGGCCGCGGCCACCCCGCCCCGGGGCCGCGGTGTGCCTGCCAGGCCAACAGCGGAAGCTTCAGCAGGATGTCGGCGGTGTACCGGCGGCGCCGACGGTCGTCCACCTCCATCAGCAGCGCCAGCGATTCCTCCCGCCACCGCGCCCGGTGGGCGGTCGGTAGCAACGCGCTGCCGATCTCCAGCAGGAACCTCACCACGCCAATCTCCTTCTTGTCGGGTCGGGTCGCCGCTGGCGGGCCCGCTGGCGCTCGTCCGCCTCGGCCACGGCGATGCGGGCCGCTGCCGCGCCGTCGGTCGGCGCGGTGCTGAACCGGTAGTACCGCCGTCGCGGGCGGGCGGCGGCGTGCTGGTCGATCTCTTCCCACCGGCTCTCGATCCAGCCGGTCTCCTCCAGGCGCGCGAGGATCGGGTAGATGGTGCCGGGGGGTAACCCGGTCGCCTCCACGATCTCCAGGCCGTAGACCTCCCCGGTCGGGTCGGCCAGCAACACGGCGAGAACCATGCGGGTCTGCAACGTCATCCGCGGGGCCATGCTCGTACTCTATATAGGGCTCTCCCCGGGGCGCCAGCGTCGCGCAGAATTTCCGCATGTACCGGTTGACGGAGTATTCCGATGGTCGGTACGTTGGCCGGCATGCGGATACCCGAGCCGACGTTCTTCATCCTCACCGCCCTCGCCGATCGGCCGATGCACGGCTACGGCGTGATGCTGGCGACCCGCGAGCTGTCCGGTGGCCGGCTCAACCTACGGCCCGGCACCCTGTACGCGGCGCTCGACCGGCTGGCCGAGGACGGCCTGCTGGCCGTCGACCGGGAAGAGGCGGTCGACGGGCGGTTGCGCCGGTACTACCGCCTCACCGACGCCGGAGCCGCCACGTTGCAGGCCGAGGTGGCGCAGTTGCGCACCAACGCCAGCATCGCCGCCGGCCGGCTGCGCGCCCGTGGAGCGTTCAGTCGCGCCGTGGTCGGTGCCGCGTGACCGACGACGACCGGCTACGTCGGGCCTACCGGCGGCTGATGTGGGCGTATCCCGGCTGGTACCGGCGGGAACGCGGCCTGGAACTGCTCACCACCCTGCTCGACGCGGCCGCGCCCGGGCAACGCCGCCCCGGTTGGCGCGACGCCGTGGACGTGATCGGTGGCGGCGTGCGGGCGCGGCTGCGCCCGCCGCGCGGCGCCGGCTCGTACGCGGCGGCCGCCCTGATCGCGTTGTGGGTGGCGCTCGCCGCCGCTGCCGGCTCGGTGCTGCTGACGTCGTACCCGGGGCCCCCGTCCACCGCCCGGGCCATCGCCGCGGCCGCGGTGGCCGTGCCGGGCGCGCCGCCGGATGTTCCCGGACCGGTCGTGCACTGCGACATCATCTGCCCGGAGTGGGACGGCCGTGACTCCGTGGTGGCCTTCGACGCCCCCGCGGACCGTACGGACCGGGTGGTCGTCTCCTACGCACCGCCCGCGCGAGAGGCACCGGCGATCGTGACGCGGGCCAGGGAGCGGCTCGCCGAGGCCGGTTGGGACGTGACGTCGCTGCTGGTGCAGAACGACGGAATCGCCTCCTTCGAAGCGTCCGGGGATGGGCTGAGCCTCTGGGTCACGGCCTGGCCGACGGGTTCGTCGGGGGACACCGTGTCCATCGTGGTGAGCAAGGGCTTCTCCGCCGCGGCGGTCGCCGCCCTGGCCGCCGGGTTCCCGGGTGGGCTGCTCGCCGGCTGGCTGCTCGCCACCTGGATGCTGCAACGCCGTCGCCGGCTCAGCCGCACCCGGCAGGCGGCGATCAGTGCGGCCGTCATCCCGTTGCTGATGGTCGCGGTCGCGACCGTCGCTCAGACGCCGCTGTTCCTGCTGGCCAAGGCCGCCGACGACGGGTTCACCCCCAACGACGTGCAGATCCCGCAGTTCGTGCTGTCGGCACTACCCGCGTTGTTGCCCGGTGCCGCCGTCGTGGGTCCGGCGTCCGCCCTGCTCGCG
>DASVVF010000665.1:0-3355 GCA_036386695.1 Catenuloplanes sp.
GCCGACGACAAGGCCGGCGTGATGGCGCACGTCGCCGCCCTGCGCGCCTTCGGCGACGCCCTGCCGGTCGGGGTGGTCGTGTTCGTGGAGGGTGAGGAGGAGTACGGTTCCGGGTCGCTCGAACGGCTGCTGGTGGAGTACCGGGACACCATCGCGGCCGACGTGATCGTCATCGCGGATTCGGCGAACTGGGACATCGGCGTGCCGGCGCTGACCACGTCCCTGCGCGGCCTGGTCAACCTCTTCGTCGAGGTGCGCACCCTGACCCACGCCGTCCACAGTGGCATGTTCGGCGGCGCGGTGCCGGACGCGCTGACCGCGCTGGTCCGGCTGCTGGCCACGCTGCACGACGACGCCGGCGATGTGGCGGTCGCCGGGCTCGTCGCGAAGGTCGGCGCGGCCGTCGACTACCCGCAGGAGCGGCTGCGTGCCGAGTCCGGACTGGTGGACGGGGTGAGCTTCATCGGCACGGGGCGGCTCACCGACCGGATCTGGACCAAGCCGGCGCTGGCGGTGCTCGGCATCGACGCCCCGCGTACCCACGAGGCGCCCAACGCGTTGGTGCCGGCGGCGAAGGCGAAGCTGAGCCTGCGGCTGGCGCCCGGCGACGACCCCGGGACCGCGTACGCGGCGGTCCGGGCCCACCTGGAGAAGCACGCCCCCTGGGGGGCCGCGGTGGAGGTGACGCTGGAGTCCGACGGCGCCCCCTGCGTGATCGACGCGACCGGTCCGCGGTACGACGCCGCCCGCGCCGCCTTCCGGGCGGCCTGGGACGGGGTGGACCCGGTCGACATGGGCATCGGCGGGTCGATTCCGTTCATCGCCACGTTCCAGGAGATGTTCCCCGGGGCGGCCATCCTGGTGACCGGGGTGGAGGACCCCGACTCGCGGGCGCACGGTCCCAACGAGAGCCTGCATCTGGGGGAGTTCGCCCGGGTCTGTCTGGCCGAGGCGCTGCTCCTGCGGAATGTCGCCGACGCGCACGGGTGACCCTCCAACGGGTGCTTGAACCCGAAGGTCGACGCCGATAGTCTTTCGAACATGAGTACGAAAGAGGTCATCGCGCGGCTCGACGCCGCCGTCAGTGCTCTGGGTGACGTGGATGTCACCGGGTGGGATGACGCCGCCCTTCTTGGTCACCTCGACGAGTTGTCCGCCGCCCTGTGCCGGGTGGACGCGCAACTGTCCCGGGTGGCCGACGCGGTACGGGCCCGTGGTTACCGGGTGGCGGAGCCGATCGCCGCCTGATGTCGCAGGTGGCTGCCAGGATGGGACAGTGCTGTTCCTCGACCTGGCGGCCACCTCGGCCGCTGTCAGCGCCACCTCCGGGCGGCGCGCCAAGATCGACCATCTGGCCGACGCGCTGCGCCGGCTGAGCCCGCCGGAGATCGCACCCGGTTCCGCCTACCTGGCCGGGGAGTTACGCCAGCGGCAGACCGGGGTCGGGTGGGCCAGCCTGCGCGACCTGCCGGCACCGGCCGTCGAGCCCACCCTGACCGTCGCGGCGGTCGACGCGGCGATCGCGGCGTTGGCGGTGGTGTCCGGCGCCGGCTCCCAGGCCCGCCGCCGTGAGCTGCTCGGTGCGTTGTTCGCCGCGGCCACCGCCGACGAGCAGCGGCTGCTGATCGGGCTGTTCAGCGGCGAGTTGCGCCAGGGGGCCCAGGCCGGCCTGCTCGCCGACGCCATCGCCCGGGCCGCCGAGGTGCCGGCCACCGCGGTCCGCCGGGCGTTGCTGCTGGCCGGTGATCTCAAGGAGGTCGCCGTCGCGGCGTTGACCGGCGGCGCGCCGGCGCTGGGCGACTTCACCCTGCGGGTCGGCCGCCCGCTGTCGCCGATGCTCGCCCAGAGCGCACCCGACCTGGACAGCGCGCTCGACGCCACCGGCGTGCCCGCCGCCGTCGACGTCAAACTCGACGGCATCCGGATCCAGGTGCACCGCTCCGGCGACGACGTCGCCGTCTTCACCCGCAGCCTCGACGAGATCACCGCACGGCTGCCCGCGGTGGTGGCGGCCGTCCGGGCCCTGCCGGCACGCGAGATCGTGCTCGACGGCGAGGCGATGGCCCTGGACGCCGCCGGTCGGCCCCGCCCCTTCCAGGAGACATCCAGCCGGGCCGCGACCCGGGGCGCCCGGCGCGGGGCGCGGGCGGGTGCACCGGCCGCGGAGCCGGCGGCCGCCGAGCAGGGCGCGGCGCTGCGGCCGTACTTCTTCGACCTGCTGCACCTCGACGGCGCCGACCTGCTCGACGCCCCCGGGCGGCAGCGGTGGGCCGCGCTGGCCGGGGCCGTCCCCGGTCCGCTGCTGGTGGCCCGCACCATGGTCGGTGACCCCGCGCAGGCGGCCACGGCCTACGCCGCCGCGCTGGCCGCCGGGCAGGAGGGGGTGGTGGTCAAGTCACCGGAAGCGCCGTACGACGTGGGCCGCCGCGGCGCGGCCTGGGTGAAGGTCAAACCCCGGCACACCCTCGACCTGGTCGTGCTGGCGGTCGAGTGGGGACACGGCCGACGCCAGGGTTGGCTGTCCAACCTGCACCTGGGTGCCCGCGACCCGTCGACCGGCGGGTTCGTGATGCTCGGCAAGACCTTCAAGGGGCTCACCGATGACCTGCTGCGCTGGCAGACCGAACGGTTCCTGGAGTTGGCGGTGGACCGGTCCGACTGGGTCGTCACGGTGCGGCCGGAGCAGGTGGTCGAGATCGCCTTCGACGGCGTCCAGAGCTCACCGCGCTACCCCGGCGGGGTCGCCCTGCGCTTCGCGCGGGTGCTGCGCTACCGCGACGACAAGAGCGCCGCCGAGGCCGACACCATCGACTCCGTGCGCGCCCTGCACCGGCAGGGCCCGGGCCACTCTCAGAGCGCGGCCAGCGACCTGACGTAGTTCACCTGCTGGTGCACGTACTGCACCTGGCGTTGGTCGGTGACCGGGATGCGCGCTACGTACTGCCGGGTGCCGTTGGTGACGGTGACCTGCACCGTACCGCGGTAGACGGTCTCCTTCACCAGCAGGAAGAGCAGACCCAGCGCCGCGACGCAGAAGCTGAGCACGGCGGCGACGATCGCCCACCGCGGGGTGCGCTGCTCGCTCTGCCAGAAGTCGCTGACCTGCCACGTGGAGCCGGCCAGCGGGATGTCTCCGGCCGGCGTGTGCACCGTCGAGGAGGACACCGCGATCTCGCCGATCTGCGCCACCACCGGTCCGCCCGCCGGCGGCCCGCCGGGCGGTGCCGGGGGGTGGGCCGGTGGCAGCCACGGGTCGGTGGGGCCCAGCGGTAGCGTCGGGTCGGACGGACCCTGGGCACCGTACGGGGAAGTCACGTCCTGGCACCGTACGGGGAAGTCACGTCCGAACCCTAAC
>DASVVF010000666.1:0-2368 GCA_036386695.1 Catenuloplanes sp.
CGCCGGGCGCGCACCGGCCCGGCCGGTGGCACTGCTGCTGCCCGGGCAGGGCTCGCAGTACGCCGGGATGGCCACCGGCCTGTACGGCCACGAGCCCGCCTTCACCGCGGCCGTCGACGACGTCCTGCGGCACATGGGCCCCGACGGGCAGCGGGTGCGCGACGACTGGCTGGGCATCACCAGCACGGTGGACGTCGATGACGTCCGACGCGCGCAGCCGCTGCTGTTCGCGGTGGACTACGGGCTGGTGCGGATGCTGGAGAGCTGGGGGGTGCGGCCGGTGGCCATGCTCGGCCACAGCGCCGGGGAGCTGGTGGCGGCGACCCTCGCCGGCGTCTTCACCCTGCGCGACGCGGTGCGGGCGCAACTCGACCGGGTCAGGTTCACCGCCGGTGTTCCGACCGGGGGGATGTTGGCCGTCGCGGCCACGGCCGAGCAGGTCCGCCCGTACCTCACCGGCGATGTGGCGATCGCCGCGGTCAACGCCAGCCGGCAGACCATGCTGGCCGGGACCACGGGCTGGCTCGCCCAGGTGCGGTCCCGGCTGACCGGTGCCGGAATGACGGTCGCGGTGGTCCCGGCCAGCAGCCCCTTCCACTCGCCGGCGATGGCTGTGGTGGCCCGGCGGACGGAACCGGGACTGGCCGCCATGTCGCTGCGGCCGCCGGAACGGACCATGTACTCCGGATACACCGGTGAGCTGCTCGGGGCCGCCGACGCGACGACGCCGCGGTTCTGGGCGCGCCAGGTCACCGACACGGTCCACTTCGCGGCGGCGCTGGACCGCCTCCTGGGTGCCCGCGACGTCCTGCTGGTGGAGGCGGGCCCGGGACAGACCCTGACCTCCTTCGCCCGTCGGCATCCGGCGGTGCGCCGCGGCACGAGCGACGCGGTGGCGTTGCTGCCGCGCGGCGCCGCCGGGGACCCCGGCACGGTCGTGGCCGCCGCCGCACGGATCTGGGCGGAGGGCCACGACCTGCACCTACCCGGTGTGGCGGGGCTGGCGCGCTGCGCGGCCGCGGCCCGCTGACGTGCCAAGGGGGGCACGGCCCGCCCGCTGACGCGCCCGGGGGCACGGCCCCTTGACGCGCCAGGGGGCGCGGCTCACGGTTCGACGAAGTCCCGGGCCCCGGCGAAGATGGCCCGGCTCTCGGTTCTTATCGACTGGTAGAGCAGTTCGCGGTCGCGCTGGCGATCGTGCGCCGACCCGCCGGGGCGCAGCAGCACGGTGTGGCAGGCCCGGATCTCGGTCCCGCCCGGCAGCGCCCGCAGGGTCCATTCCCCCACGTGCGCCGACATCAGCGCCGACGTGCTGACCACCTTGTGGATGATGCTGTGGTACGGAAAGCAGATCCGCACCGTCTGCAGCATCGGCGCGACCGCGGCCGACTCGTCGACGGCGTCGGCCCCGATGTCGGCGTCGGGGTCGGGGTCGGCCCAGATGTCGGTGTCGGCCTCGATGTCGGCGTCGGTGTCGGCTTGGAGGATCTGGACCTCCGGGGTGGAGTCGTCCCGACCCGGCTCGACCAACTGCGGCAGCTGCGCCGGCCACTGCTCGGCGCGGTACAGGAACTGGTACACGTTACGGATCTGCGCCGCGACCGTCACCGATTCGCTGTACGTCAGGACCATCTCGTCGAAGTCGTCACCCAGCTCCGCCGCCGACTGGATCGCGTTGAGCTCCACCGTGCTCGCCCGCCCCAGCGCGGCGAGGGTCCGGGTCGCCTCCTCGGGGTGGTCGTCGAGCAGACGGAACCGGTGGACCAGGGTCAGCCGCGACGTCGTCGGGGACAGCGGCCGGACGACCCAGTACCCGGCCAGCTGCTCGAACGGGGCGAACGGCACCAGTTGTTCGAACCGGATGGACAGGGCATCCGGCTCCAGGGTGCGCCGGGACGACCAGGTACGGACCGCGCCCTCCACGAAGGCCCACAGCCGGAACAGCTCGTCGTTGCCCTTGAGTCGCAACCGCTCCGCGTGCACCACGGCGGAGAAGATGTACGGCCAGCGGTTGACGTCGGCGACCATGTCGTAGACAACTTTGGCCGGCGCCCGCACCGTGACGCCCTGGACGACCGTGTGCAGGCGTGCGGTGGTTCCCGATATCGTCATGTCGACCCTCCCGCTGGATGTGGACGCTGCTGTCCCCCCCGCGGCGGACGTCCCCTTTTGCGCCAGTGTGCGCAGCCCGCCTGGATATGGACTCGGATGCCGCTCGAAGTGGTCGACCAGCCGGTCACTGGAGCCAGTTTCGAGTTCTGCTCCACTGTGCGTACCTATCGTCTTGCCCACCTGAAATGGCACGGACAGCGAAGCAGCGCGGGGGCGCGTGCGATGACGAAAGGGGACGGGTTGACATGGCAAATGG
>DASVVF010000667.1:0-2562 GCA_036386695.1 Catenuloplanes sp.
TACCGGCCGCAGGCCGCGCCGGGCGGGTCCGCCGAGCAGTGAACCGTCGGTGTCCCGGAACGTGGAGTTGTGCTCGTAGCACGTCACCACACCGGCCTTGGGCAAGCTGACCGGCGCGCCTCGGTGCGGGCAGCGGGCGTCAAAGGCGGCGAACTGACCCTCGGTGGGCTGCACGACCAGGACTCCCGAGACAATCTTGCCGCCACCGACCGGTATCGCCGTGGTGCTGGTGAGGATCTCTCGCGCGGGCTCACTGGGCGTACTTGCGCCCGGGGGCGAGGTGCTGCTGGCAGCGGCCCGGGGTGTGTCGGCGGGCTTGTCCGCGGCGGTGCCTGGGTCGTCGGCTTGGCAGGCCGCGAGGGAGGCGGCCACGCTGGTGGCGCCGAGGCCGGTCAGCAGCGCCCGCCGGCTGAAGCAGACGGGGTTGCCGGGGATGGGCGGTTCTGCCATGTGCGCCTTTCGGATGGTGTGGTACCGCGGCGGCTGGTCGCAGATCCCGGCAGTGGGAGTGCACCGCTGGTGCCGGGAGGTGGTCTACAGGTCGGTCAGGATGTCACGCAGTTCGGCGACTTCGGCCTTCTGGGTCTTGGCGACCTCAGCGCCCATCGACCGTACCGCCGGGTTCTGACCGCGGGTCTTGACGGCGGTGGCCATCTGCAGTGCGCCCTCGTGGTGGCGGATCATCATCTCGCAGAACATCCGGTCGAAGGCCGTGCCCTTGGCGGCTTTCAGGTCTTCCATCTCGGCGTGGTCCATCATCCCGGGCCCGTGGGCGGTGTGCGCCTTGTCCGGCTCCGGCACCGGCTTACGCCACCCTTTCAGCCACGCGATCATGGTCTTGATCTCGGCGTCCTGGGTGGTACCGATACGGGCGGCGAGGTTCTTCACCCGCGGATCGCTGGCGCGGGTCTCGGCGAGCATCGCCATCTCCACCGCCTGCCGGTGGTGCGGGATCATGTCGGTGGCGAACATTTCGTCCAGGTCGTTGTGCGGACCGGTAGCCGGCCGGCCCGCACGGGTGGGTGCCGCCGCCTTCGGCGTGGGCGTCGGCGCGACCGCAGGTGCGCTGCTGGTCTCGACGGCGGGCGCCGTCGTGGCGGCTGCCGGGGCGGCAACACTCGCCGGGGCGGCGGTGTCGGCGTCGCCGCAGGCCGACAAGACCAAACCGGTCAATGCCGCGGCGGCAACGATGCTCGTGCGTCGACTCAGAGTACGGCAGGTCATACGTCGGTCTCCGAACTGGAACGGGCACAGCTTCTGACATTCGCGCTGCCGGAGGTGATCGCACCAGACGCGGCACCCGCTCGGCGGCTTTTCCCTGCTTCCAGGGCGGTCGTTCCATGCCTCGACACAATCGTCCGCGCGGTCGGTGCCCGCGGTGGCGATCGGCGAGACGTCGCCCACCATAGCGCTCAACGTCACTGCCGGCCCCTCCAGCAACACCGGTGACATCAGTGGCTGATGGTCAGGCTCTCCCCGGTGTGGCGGTTCGCGTGCCTGGTGGCCCTCCTGCTGGCCCTGGTGGCGGCGAGCCTGGGTGGTGCCCTGCCGGACAGCGCCGAACTGTCCGAGACCATCCAAGGCGCCGGCAGGCTCGCCCCGCTGCTGATCATCGGTGGCACGGCGCTCCTGCTCGCCGCGATGATCCCCCGGTCCGTGATCGCGGCCGCCGCGGGGCTGGTGTTCGGGGTCTGGGCCGGCGCGGGCTACGTCGTGGTCGGCGCACTGATCAGCGCCATTGCCGCCTTCGCCGTCGGGCGCTACCTCGGGTACGACTTCGTGGCGTCCCGCCGCCACGCCGCCGCCCTGAACGCGTTCCTGCACCGCCGGGGCCTGCTCGGGGTGCTCATCCTGCGGCTGCTGCCGATCGCCCCCTTCGGCCTGGTGAGCTACGCCTTCGGCGTCACGGCCGTACGGCCGTCGACCTACCTGCTAGCCACCGTCATCGGGATCGCCCCCAGCACGATCGTCTTCGCGAGCCTCGGCGCCAACGCCCTGTCTCCCGGCACGCCGGCCTTCGCGGGATCCGTCGCCGCAGCCCTCGCGCTCACGATGCTCGGCGTTGTCGGCGCGCACATCGTCCGGCGTCGCGAACGCGCACGACTCGGGTCGGTGCCACCGCAGTCACCGTCCGCAGGGGCGCGGATAACGGGCGGCGACAAGGCCGCACCGGAGTCGATGTAGTCGGCCGGTCACCCGCACCCATACCCCCCGGGGGTTGATAGACTGGGCCGTATGGCGACCCCCACGACCACGCGCGGCTACACCGCATCCAAAGACCAACTTCAGTCCCGGCTGCGCCGCATCGAGGGCCAGGTGCGCGGCATCGAGCGCATGGTGGAGGACGACCGCTACTGCATCGACGTGCTGACCCAGATCTCCGCCATCCAGGCGGCTCTGGACAAGGTGGCCCTCGGGTTGCTCGACGGCCACGCCCGACACTGCATGCATGAGGGCGCCGCGGATGGGCGCGCGGACGAGATGGCCACCGAGATGATGGCCGCCGTCGGGCGACTGATGAAGCGCGGCTGAACCAGCGACCACACCCCCGGACGCCCTGCG
>DASVVF010000668.1:0-11021 GCA_036386695.1 Catenuloplanes sp.
GGTCGGGCGGACGCCGCGGAAACCGCCGGTTGGTCGGTCGGCTCCACCGCCGTCGCCCGGCGACCCGCCCGTGGCCCCGACCTGCCGGTACGCCCCGCCGCCGTGCACCGCCGGCCAGTGGACGCCCGGTCTGCCGGCCGGGAAGCGGCAACCTCTACGAACCGGACAGGCCGGGTATCAGCGGAGCGACGGGGCCCGTTCCCCGGAGCAGACCGGTAGCGTCCGGCCCGACGTCACCGCCGAGGTCCAGCCGGAATGGGCCGGTCCGGTCCGGCTCGACGGCACCGACGCGGCCCGTTCCCCGGAGCGGACCGGCAGCCGCGGACGGGAGCGGGTCGGTCAGGCCCACCAGCCGGCGTGGATCATCATCGTGCGGTTCACCGGTGCGGGCCGGGTCGACTGAGCCGCCGGCGCCACATTCACCCGGGGCCGGCGAGCTTCTCACGTGTCGTCGGCGAGCCGATCCCGGTTGGCGTCGATCCAGGCGTCGATGGCGGCCGGGTCGTTCGGGTCGACCCCCTCGGAGATGAGCTGCGCCACGGCGGCCGTCGCGGGACTGCGGCGTTCCCCGGTGGCGTACAGCCGGGCGAACTCCGGAACCATCTCCTCGATGACCGTGTCGGTCTGGCTCATCGCCGCCTCCGGCAGCCCCCGCCGACGGGTCGCGTAGGCCGACCAGCCCCGCACCACCCGGGGCAGCATCGCGGCGTCGTCCATGTCCAGCACCGCGCGGCGGTGCACCCAGTCGAGCAGGAACAGGCCGGCGACCGCCGGGCTCCACCGCAGCGGATCGCCGTCCGGCATCGTCGCGCTGTGGTCGAGCAGCAGGCTGAGGCAGAAGTGCAGCGACGCCAACTCGGTCTCGGCCACCTGGGGCAGCCCGAACTTCGCCGCCTCCGGGGAGGCGAGGAAGTCACGGACCAGCACCTCACGCTCCCGCGCCGTCAGGTCCTCCCGGTCCGCCGGGACCGCCGCGAGCGCCGGCGCCGGCAGCAGCGCCAGCCGGGCGCCGGCCAGCGTACGGTCGGTGGCCAGGGACCCCTCCGACGGCAGCTCACCCAGGCCGTCGGTGATGGTGAGGTGTTTCGACACCTCGCCGCGCAGCCGTCGGGGGTCCTCCTCGCGGAACCAGGTCAACTCGTCGCTGGCGCACATCTCGCGCACCTGACCGAGGATCCGTTCCGCCGGACCGCCGACGAAAACGTCCTTGGTGATCCCGATGTTGTGATCGATGAGGGCCACGACGGCGTGGTCCGGCCCACCGGAGGCGGGGTCGTCGTAGGCGAAGGTGACCAGGTAGGACGTCTGATCGCCGTAGACGTCGCCGTAGGCGTAGCTGCCGGTGACCCGTACCCGGCCGAGTTCGGCGGCCCACGGCGGGGTCTGCGCGCCCCGGCGGACCTCCCCGGCCCCGACCGCGTCGGGCACCAGTGTCGCGAAGACCTCACGGATCGTGGTGGCGGCGGCGGTGCGCCGGCGCGACGTGGCGGTCAGGAACCGGCCGACGAAGTCACGCACCGCACTGGCGCGGTCATCCTCGGCGATCGCGTAGACGCTGCCGAGCAGGGCCGTGCCCAGCATCTCGGCATCGAGGGCGCAATCAAGCTTGGCCACGTCGCGGGCCGCGTTCAGGACTGCCTCGTACGGCGTCTGGGGTGCCGGCATGCGCTGAGCCTACTCGGAACGGGCTGCCGCGAGCGCTTCGCGCGCGGCGGCGTACGCGTGCAGCACCTCGCGGACCGGAGCCACGACGTGTTCGCGTCCCACCTCGGTGACGGCGGCCTTGAGCCGGGCCTCGGCACGGCGGCGCGCCCGGCGGGCACCCCAGCCGACCAGCGGGCGCACCAGCAGGGCGATGAGCGCCCCGAGGAGCAGGCCGCCCAGCAGCAGCAGGGTCGGCACCGGCACCTCCCCGACCCGGGGATGCTGCAGGGCCGGCAGGCCGATCGCCCGCACCGCGTAGCCCGTGACCAGCCAGCCGACCCCGACCACGGCGGCCACGGTGCACAACCACTGCACGACCCCGACCACCCGCCACCACAGCGGGGTCCGGTCGATACCGAGGTCGGTCCCGGCCACCGCGCGGTCCAGCGCGTCGGGCAGGTCGGCCAGCCGGGAGCGGGCGGCGTTGGCCATCGCGGGGGCCCACACGTCGGGCAGCGGGGCCGCCGCCCGGTCCGCCACCGACCGCACACACAGGCCGACGGCGGACTGCTGGGCGGCGTCCGCCTGGGGTACCGAGGTCACCGCCAGCGGGGGCGGGGCCGCGCCGTCGGGCCCGGCCTCGACGGCGGGACGGTCCAGGTGCAGCCGGCGCAACGGGTCCGGCCGCAGCCGGCGCAGCCCCCGCACCAGCGGCCAACCGGTGACGCCGGCCGCGCGGTGCCGGTACGCGCTGCCGGTGGCCGCCACCACCCCGGGCACCCCGGCCGACGCGGCCAGCGCGTCGGTCAGCCGCCGGACGGTGGCGCGGTCGAGCACGTCCTCGGCCGCTGCCGGCCCCACCATCTCGCCGAACTGCTCGGCGACCGCGTCGACGTCGCCGGAGAGCCGGCGCAGCGCGGCCTGCCGTTCCGCGACGGTCTGTTCCAGCAGCCCACGCAGCCCGGCCAGGAGGTTGTGGTCCACCGCCGAGGTGGCCAACACGGGTACGCCGTCGAGGCCGTCGGCGTCCACCAGGCGGCGCAGGTCGGCCAGCACCCGCTGCAGGTCGGCCGGGGCGAGCCGGTCGGACTGGTTCAGCACGACCACGGTCACGTCCCGGTGCCGGCCGAGTTCGCGCAGATACCCGGTGTGGATCACCTTGTCGGCGTACTTCTGCGGGTCGACCACCCAGACCACCAGGTCGACCAGGCCGAGTAGGCGGTCGACCTCGAGCCGGTGCGAGCGTTCCACGGAGTCGAAGTCGGGCAGGTCCAGCAACACCAGTCCGCGCAGCGCCGCCTCGTCGTCGGCGTCGAGCGGGCTCTCCCGGATGAACCGGTGGCGGGGCAGCACCCCGACCCAGTCGAGCAGCCGGGTGGCGCCGTCGAGGGATCCCCACACGCAGGAGTGCGCCACCCCGGTGGTGGGCCGGCGCACGCCAACCGGGGACAGATTGAGCCGGGCGAGCGCGTTGAACAGGCTCGACTTGCCGCTGCCGGTGCTCCCGGCCAGCGCCACCACGGTGTGGTCGCGGGACAGGGCGAGCCGGGCCCCGGCCCGTTCGACCAGCGTGCGGGCCGCCACCAGCCGGCCCTCCGGCAGCTGACCGTCCACGGCGCGCAGGAAACGCCCGGTGGCCTCCAGCCGGTCGATCAGGTCCTGTGCGTCGATCGGCTTGCTGCCCCGCAGCGCATTGCGGACCTTCCCGACAATGGTCACGTTCCCGCCTCGCTTGGCTCCACGGCGCCGTGACCGGCGGTGCTGGGCCCTCTGGTCGCCCCGCCGCGCCCGCTCACGAGGCCTGCTCCGGGTCAAGTCTGCCGGCCGGGGCGGGATTCGGCTCCTCGCCCAGCGGCAGCGACAACGGCGTGTCGCCGATCAGGCCGAGTTCGGCCCGGGCCAGCTCGACCTCCGTGGCGGCCTCGCGCAGTTCCGCGCCGGGGTCGGCGTCCACGCCGGCGGCGGTGAGCCGGTCGGCGTAGCGCTCCGCCTCCTCGTCGAGCAGCTTCTCCACCCGGATCAGCAGGTCCTGGCGGGCCTTGCTGGCGAGGGTGCGGATCGCCTGATCGCCGAAGATCGCCTCCAGGACCTTCTGGGCGGCGACGGTCGTGCCACCGGCCACGGCGATCTCCGCCCCGGTCGGGATGAAGGCGGTGGAGGTGAACACCGCGATCATCACCGCGAGGCCGGTGACGTTGACCGCGTACGCGGCACTGCGGGCCACGAACCGCTTGTCGCCCGCCTCCTGGCGGACCAGCTCCAGCACGCCGCGCTGCCAGTCCCGGACCAGGCGTTCGGCCCGTTCCGGCAGGTCGACCGAGGCGCGGCCCAACGTGGGGTCGAGCAGCGCCGCGCCGGCCGGGTGGGCCTGCCAACCGGTGTACGCCTGCTCGGCGGCGTCGGCCGCGACGCCGCGCAGCAGCGTCACCAACTGCGACTCCAGGGCGTGTTGCAGGTGCTGCCCGGGCGCCGGCTGACCGGTCAGCGCGGCGACCACCCGGTCGCGCAGCCGGCCGATCCGCGACTCCAGGCCGCGCAGCAGTTCCCCGGTGCCGACGAACTCCTGCCAGCGGGCGAGGACCTCGCCGCGCAGCAGCCGACCGTCCTGCAGCCCCTGCTCGACGGTGCGCATCCCGTTGCGGTACGCCGCCCGTACCCGCTCGTCGAGGGCCTTGGTGGCGACGGCCTGGTCGTCGGCGGCGGCGGCCAGCCCGGCCACCGCCGGACCGAGCGCGGTGAGCGCCCCGTCGAGGGTCTGGCGTACCACCGCCGCCCGCACGTTGGCGTCGGCCGCCAACCGGGTGAACCAGTCCCGCATCGGTGCGGTGTGGTCCTCCGACAGCAGGCCCTGGCCGTCGACGGGGGCCTCGGGCAGGACGAACAGCGGCGCGGCGGCGAGGTCCTGGTCGGCCAGCATCTCCTTGAGGTGCGCCGCGACCTCCCCGGCGGCCTCCGGTGGCACCCGGTCGAGCACCAGGGCGGTGACCGTGCCGCGCAGCCGGGCGGTGCGCAGCAGCTCCCACGGCACCGCGTCGGCGTAGCGGGCGGCGGTGGTGACGAACAGCCAGAGGTCGGCGGCGGCCAGCAGCTGGGCGGCCAGCGCGCGGTTGGCGTCGACCACCGAGTCGATGTCCGGTGCGTCGAGGAAGGCCAGCCCCGGGCCGAGGGCGGGTGCCGCGACGAGCTGCAAAGTGTTGGGCTCGGTGCTGGACTCCGCCGTCCGGGTCAGCCCCGGCAACAGGTCACCCTGCCGGAACCAGGACGTGTCGACGGGGTTGCACACCAGCACCGGGGAGCGGGTGGTCGGCCGGAGCACCCCGGCGGCGCTGACCGGCGCCCGGACCAGGCTGTTCACCAGCGTCGATTTCCCGGCGCCGGTGGAGCCGCCGACCACCACCAGCAGCGGGGCGTCCAGCCGGGCCAACCGGGGTAGCAGATAGTCGTCGAGCTGGGCGACCAGTGCGGCACCGACCCGGCGGGCGTCCTCCGCCGACGGCATCACCAGCGGGTACGCGGTGCCCCGGATCGCGGTCCGCAGCCGTCCCAGCGCCCGGCCGAGCCCGGTGTCCGGCGCCGGTGTCTCCCCGGCGGTCCTACCGGCGCCCGCGACGGTCGCCGCCGGACCGGTCCCGTCGTCGGCCGGGCCCGCCGGCTGCCGTGCCGTGGACGCCGTGGGCGGCCGCCCGGGATCCACCATCGGGACCGGGTCGGCGGCCACCGCGACGGTCGGCGGTTCGGCCCCGGTCGGCGGTTCGGCCCCGGTCGGCGGGATCGCGACGGTGGGCGGTTCATCGCCGGTCGCCGGCTGCGCGAGCGCCGGCGGCTCGGCGCCGGCCGGCGGCACCGGGACGGTCGGTGGTTCGGCCGCGGTCGGTGGGATCGCGACGGTGGGCGGTTCGGCCCCGGTCGGGGGTTCGGCGGAGGCGGTCGGTGGGGCGCTCGCGGTGGCGGCGGGGGGCTCGGCGCCGTCGGTCGGGAGCGCCGGCGCGGAAGCAACGGTCGAGGTGACCGGCTGTCCGGCTGGCGGGTCACCGTGGGTCGTCACGGGTAAAGCGTGCCTGATCTATCCAACGCAGACAACAGGTACCCCCCGAGCCGCGTGTCGGACCGTCTTGTTCCCGCTCAGACTTGCGTGTGACCGACTCAACCCGATGCTTGACGGTTGTGCGGGTCGTGGCACTATTGAGTCCGGTCCACTCAACTTCGGTGGCCGCCACGGCGGCTCCCGTGCAGGCCCTAGCAACGAAGCGAGGAAGCGAACATGGCACGTGCGGTCGGCATCGACCTCGGCACGACGAACTCCTGCGTCAGCGTTCTGGAAGGCGGCGAGCCCACCGTCATCGCCAACGCGGAGGGGTCGCGTACCACCCCTTCCATCGTCGCCTTCGCCCGTAACGGTGAGGTGCTCGTCGGCGAGGTAGCCAAGCGCCAGGCGGTGACCAACCCGGACCGGACCATCCGGTCGGTCAAGCGTGAGGTTGGCACCAACTGGTCGATCGACATCGACGGCAAGAAGTACACCCCGCAGGAAATCTCCGCGCGGGTGCTGATGAAGCTGAAGCGCGACTCCGAGGCGTACCTTGGCGAGCAGGTCACCGACGCGGTCATCACCGTGCCGGCGTATTTCAACGACGCCCAGCGCCAGGCCACCAAGGAGGCCGGCGAGATCGCCGGCTTCAACGTGCTGCGGATCGTCAACGAGCCGACCGCGGCCGCCCTGGCGTACGGCCTGGACAAGGGCTCCAAGGAGCAGACCGTTCTGGTCTTCGACCTCGGTGGCGGCACCTTCGACGTGTCGCTGCTGGAGCTGGGCGAGGGGGTCATCGAGGTCAAGTCGACCAGCGGTGACAACCACCTCGGCGGCGACGACTGGGACCAGCGGATCATCGACCACCTGGTGAAGACCTTCCGCGGCGAGCAGGGCATCGACCTGTCGCAGGACAAGATGGCGCTGCAGCGCCTCCGGGAGGCCGCCGAGAAGGCCAAGATCGAGCTGTCCGCGGCGACCACCACCAGCATCAACCTGCCGTACATCACGGCCGGGCCGGCCGGTCCGCTGCACCTGGACATGAACCTGAGCCGGGCCGAGTTCCAGCGGATGACCCAGGACCTGCTGGACCGCTGCAAGAACCCGTTCGAGCAGGCGATCAAGGACGCCGGCGTCAAGGTGGCCGACGTCGACCACGTGATCCTGGTCGGTGGCTCGACCCGGATGCCCGCCGTCTCCGACCTGGTCAAGCAGCTGACCGGCCGCGACCCGAACAAGGGCGTCAACCCGGACGAGGTCGTCGCGGTGGGCGCCGCCCTGCAGGCCGGCGTGCTCAAGGGTGAGGTCAAGGACGTCCTGCTGCTCGACGTGACCCCGCTGTCGCTGGGCATCGAGACCAAGGGCGGCATCTTCACCAAGCTGATCGAGCGCAACACCACCATCCCGACCAAGCGCTCGGAGGTGTTCACCACCGCCGACGACAACCAGCCCTCCGTGCTGATCCAGGTGTTCCAGGGTGAGCGGGAGATCGCGGCGTACAACAAGAAGCTCGGCACCTTCGAGCTGACCGGCCTGCCGCCGGCGCCGCGGGGTGTCCCGCAGGTCGAGGTCACCTTCGACATCGACGCCAACGGCATCGTGCACGTCGGCGCGAAGGACCTCGGCACCGGCAAGGAACAGAAGATGACGATCACCGGTGGTTCGGCGCTGCCGAAGGACGACATCGAGCGGATGATGCGCGACGCGCAGGATCACGCCGACGAGGACAAGCGGCGCAAGGATGACGCGGAGACCCGCAACGTCGCCGAGCAGCTGCAGTGGCAGACCGAGAAGTTCCTCGCCGAGAGCGGCGACAAGCTTCCGGCGGAGTCGCGTGAGCAGATCAACGAGGCGCTCGGTGACCTGCGCGGTGCGCTCGGTGGCACCGACATCGAAAAGATCAAGACGGCGCACGAGAAGCTGGCCCAGGTCTCCCAGCAGGCCGGTTCGCTGCTCTACGCCCAGCAGTCCGAACAGGCCGGCGCGGGCGACGGCACGGGCGCCGGCTTCCCCGGCGGCGACGGCACCGGCGGTGCCCCCGGCGGTGCCGGAACGGCCGGCGGTGGCTCGGCCGCGAGCGGTGCCGACGACGTGGTCGACGCGGAGATCGTGGACGAGGACAACAAGAAGTGACCCGGCCCGACAGCGCTCCGAGCGGGCAGAGCGAGGTGATCACATGACGGACAAGCCAGAGCCCGCTGACGCCGGGGACCGGGTCGCTCCGACCGCGGGTGGTTCGGCGTCGGACGAGCCCACCGGCGAGGCGGCGGCCGAGCGCGTCGTGACCCACGACAACCAGAAGGTCGACGCGTCCGGGGGGTCCGGGGCGGCCGGCGGTGCCGGCGGTGCCGCCGACAGTCGGTCCGGGACGGCCGACGGTGGGTCCGGCGGTGGGTCCGGGGCGGCCGGCAACCCGGCCGGCAAGGCCGGTGCGCACGCCGCGCCGGACGACGACCCGGACGTGGTGGATCCGGCGGCGGGCGACGCGTCCGGCGCCGGCCAGCCGGAGTCGGCCGGATCCGGTGCCGCCGCTCCGCTGGGCGCGGAGCTGCAGGCGCTGCGCGGGGAACTCGACGAGCGCACCCGCGACCTGCAGCGGGTGACCGCCGAGTACGCCAACTACCGCAAACGGGTCGACCGCGACCGGGGGGTGGCAGCCGAGCAGACCACCGGTGCGGTGCTGACCGCACTGCTTCCGGTGCTCGACGACCTCGACCGGGCCCGCGAGCACGGTGACCTGGTCGGTCCGTTCGCCGCCGTCGCCGAGCAGTTGGGCACGGCACTGGGCAAGTTCGGGTTGACGGCGTTCGGCGAGAAGGGCGACGCCTTCGACCCGACCCGGCACGAGGCGGTGGCCCACCTGACCTCCGCTGACGTGCACGAGCCGACCTGTGTCGAGGTGATGCGGCGGGGCTACCTGCTCGGCGAGCGGATGCTGCGACCGGCCCTGGTGGCCGTCGCCGATCCTGAATGAACGGTGTAGTCGGAGGCGGTAGGGGACCCGCGCCGGGGAGTGCTCAACTCCGTGGCGCGGGTCCCCTGCTCACCGCAATGGTGTGGACGGAGGTGGGCAGGTGAGTTCGAAGGACTGGTTGGAGAAGGACTTCTACGCCGTGCTGGGCGTGGCCAAGTCCGCCTCCGCCGATGACATCAAGAAGGCGTACCGGAAGCTGGCGCGCGAGCTGCACCCGGACCGGAACCCGGGCAACAAGGAGTCCGAGGACCGGTTCAAGGCCGCGTCCGAGGCGTACGACGTGCTCTCCGACGACCGCAAGCGCAAGGAGTACGACGAGATGCGCTCGCTGTTCGGTTCGGGGGCGTTCCGGCGCAACGCCCGGACCGGCGGGGGTGGGGCCGGCGGCTACCCGTTCGATGTGTCCGACCTGTTCGGTGGTGCCAACACGGGTGCTCCGACCGGTGACCGCCGGTTCGGCGGCGCGGGCTTCTCGGACATCTTCAGCACGATCTTCTCCGGTGGTGGCGGCGCTGCGCCCGGCTCCGGCCGCCGGGGTCCGCAGCGCGGTCGGGACGTCGAGGCCGAGGTGGTGCTGGACTTCTCCGACGCGGTGCGCGGCACCACGATGCCGTTGACGCTGCGCTCACCCGGGGTCTGCGATGTCTGCCACGGCAACGGCGCCAAGCCGGGCAGTCAGCCCCGGGCCTGCCCGCAGTGCAACGGGTCGGGCCTGATCACCCGTAACCAGGGTTCGTTCAGCTTCTCCGAGCCGTGCCGGGACTGCCAGGGCGTCGGCACCGTCGTGGACGAGAAGTGCCCGGAATGCCGGGGGAGCGGCGGGGTCACCAAGACCCGGACGATCAACGTACGGTTCCCCGCCGGCGTCTCCGACGGACAGCGGATCCGGCTGACCGGGCGGGGTGAGCCCGGCGAGCGGGGCGGGGCGGCCGGCGACCTGTACGTGCTGGTCAAGGTGCGCCGCGATGACCTGTTCGGGCGTACCGGCGATGATCTGACCTTGACCGTGCCGATCACGTTCGCGGAGGCGGTGCTGGGCACCGACCTGCGGGTGCCGACCATGGACGGCGCGGTGACCCTGCGGGTGCCGCCCGGCACGCCCGGCGGCCGCACCCTGCGGGCCCGGGGCAAGGGGGTGGTCCGGCGCGAAGGCCAGGCGGGTGACCTGCTGGTGACCATCGAGGTGGTGGTGCCGAAGTCGGTCTCCGCGGAGGCCCGCGAGGCGCTGCAGGTCTTCGCGACCCACAGCCCGGCGGCCGGCCGGGAAGATCTTGACGCCCGGGTGCGCCGGTTCGGGTGAGCTGAGATGGGTGGAGGTGAAGGACGGTGCACGAGGAGTTCAGCATCTCGGTGGAGCACGTCTCCGACGCCAAGGTCCTGATCATCTCGGTGGCTGCCCGGATGGCGGGTATGCATCCGCAGACCCTGCGGCAGTACGACCGGCTCGGTCTGGTGCAGGCCGGCCGGGCTACCGGGGGCGGCCGCCGCTACAGCGTCCGGGACGTGGCCCTGCTGCGCGAGGTGCAGCGGCTGAGTCAGGAGGACGGCGTCAACCTGGCCGGCATCAAGCGGATCATCGGGCTTGAGCAGCTCGCCGCAGACCTGCAGCAGCGGGTGGCGGAGTTGGAGGAGCACCTGGCCGACGCGTACCGCCGGATCGCCGAGTTGGAGGCGGTCGGTCCGTACCCCCGGCGTGATCTGGTGCCGACCAGCCGCACCTCGACCGCGCTGGTGGTGTGGCGGCCGCGCCGCTCGGGGGAGCAGACCTGAGCGTTTCGCCCTCGCGGGTCCCGCCTGTCCGCTACCGTCAGACCGGTACGGATCTCATATTCCGTACAAATGGTTCGGTAGCGGCGGGGACCCACGGGGGGTCCCCGCGCGCACAGCCGTTTTCAGCCGCTGACCCTCCCGGCTCAGCGCAGTCGGCGCGACTCGCGCACCAGGCCGCCCTCGCACCAGTCGTGATAGTCGAACAGTTGCGGGCGGGCCAGCAGCACCCGGGTGTTGTGCGCCCACACCGTCATCAGGTCGTCGCCGTCCTGCTCCGCCTGCTCCACGAACCTGCGCAGCTTGCGCCGGGGGTGCGCGCGGAAGTTCGTCCGGATGCCGTCGGCGGCGTAGATGTAGAGGCAGTGCAGGGCGAACCGCCGGGCCGGGCAGGCCCGGTCCATGGCCAGTTCGAACAGCGTGCCGATCAGCTGGTCGCCGGAGACGAGCAGGTCCCAGTCGGCGGGCATAGACTGCAGCGGAACGGAGTCGGGCTGGTACGCCCAGGCCCGCAGCTCGTCAGCCGTGGGGTCGACCGGGTTGGCGAAGCCGCGAAAGCCCGAATCCTGGATATTCACCGGCGCTCCGATATCACTCTGGTTGCTGCGG
>DASVVF010000669.1:0-3919 GCA_036386695.1 Catenuloplanes sp.
CCCGGCGGTGGTTGGTTGAGGGGGCGGGGTTGTCAGACACCATCCGAGGGTACCGGGCGGCGCCCCGGGTGTGGTCGCCGCTGTTCCGTGCGCTGGCGGCGTCGGATATGCGACGCTGGATCCGGTTCCACGCATCGTCGCATCCGCCAGGAGTCCGCATGAACAAGCTAGACAACCCCGTCGATTCACCGGCCGAATGGTTGCAGGGCCACCTGAACGAGTACGTCGAGAGCGGCGGACGCCAGGGCCACGAGTGGAACGGCGTGCCGACCCTGCTGCTGACCACCCTCGGTCGCCGCTCCGGGCAGGCCCGGCGGACCCCGCTGATCTACGGCCGCGACGGTGACCGGTACCTGGTGGTCGCCTCCAACGGCGGGGCGCCCGGCCATCCCGCCTGGTACCACAACCTGACCGCCCATCCCCCGGTCCGGGTGCAGGTCGGCGACGAGATCTTCGACGCCACCGCGCGCACCGCCACCGAGGCGGAGAAGCCGGCGCTGTGGCGCACGATGGCGGCGATCTGGCCGGCCTACGACGAGTACCAGACGAAGACCGACCGGCCCATCCCGGTCGTCATCCTGGAGCGTTCCGCCGCGGCCTGACGCCCACCCGGCCCGTCGCCCGTGCCGCCTGCGGTCAGTCCCCGGTGCCGCGCAGGGCGGCCAGCGCCTCGGTCAGCTCGTCCGGCTTGACCAGCACGTCGCGGGCCTTGGACCCCTCCGACGGCCCGACGATCCCACGGGTCTCCATCAGGTCCATCAGCCGGCCCGCCTTGGCGAAGCCGACCCGCAGCTTGCGCTGCAACATGCTGGTCGAGCCGAACTGGCTGGTCACCACCAGCTCGATCGCCTGCACCAGCACGTCCAGGTCGTCGCCGACCTCGTCGTCCACCTTCTTGCGGGTGTCCTGCACCGGGGTCAGCACGTCGGGCCGGAACTCCGGCTCCCGCTGATCCTTGCAGAACTTGACGATGTCCTCGATCTCGCTCTCGGCCACCCAGGCGCCCTGGATACGGACCGGCTTCGACGCGCCCATCGGCAGGTAGAGCGCGTCGCCGCGGCCGATCAGCTTCTCCGCGCCGGGCTGGTCGAGGATGACCCGGGAGTCGGCCAGCGAACTGGTGGCGAACGCCAACCGGGACGGCACGTTGGCCTTGATCAGACCGGTCACCACGTCCACCGACGGGCGCTGGGTGGCCAGCACGAGGTGGATGCCGGCGGCCCGGGCCAGCTGGGTGATCCGTACCACGGAGTCCTCGACGTCGCGGGGGGCGACCATCATCAGGTCGGCCAGCTCGTCGACGATCACCAGCAGGTACGGGTACGGGCGGATCTCCCGCTCACTGCCCGGCGGGGCCTTGATCTTGCCGGCCAGCACGTTGCGGTTGTAGTCGTCGATGTGCCGGACCCCGTTGGCGGCCAGGTCGTCGTAGCGCATGTCCATTTCGCGGACCACCCACTCCAGGGCGTCGGCCGCCTTCTTGGGGTTGGTGACGATCGGCGTGACCAGGTGCGGGATGCCCTCGTAGCCGGTCATCTCCACCCGCTTGGGGTCGATCAGCAGCAGCCGCACCTCGTCCGGCGTGGACCGGGTCAGGATCGACACCAGCAGGGAGTTCAGGCAGGACGACTTGCCGGCACCGGTCGCCCCGGCGATCAGGATGTGCGGCATCTTGGCCAGGTTGGCGACCACGTAGCCGCCCTCGATGTCCTTGCCCAGCGCCACCAGCATCGGGTGGTGGTCGACGGCGGCGTTGCGCGAGCGCAGCACGTCACCCAGGGCCACGTCCTCGCGGTCCGAGTTCGGGATCTCGATGCCGACCGCGCTCTTGCCCGGGATCGGGCTCAGGATGCGCACGTCGGGCGACTTCACCGAGTACGCGATGTTGCGGGACAGCTGGGTGATCCGCTCCACCTTGACCCCGTGACCCAACTCGACCTCGTACCGGGTGACCGTGGGGCCGCGGGTGAAGCCGGTGACAGCGGCGTCGATGTTGAACTGGTCGAAGACACCGGTCAGCGCGGCGATCACCTCGTCGTTGGCCCGGCTGCGGGTCTTCGGCGCGCTGCCCGCCTTGAGGAGATTGAGTGACGGCAGCCGGTAGTCCCCGGCCAGCCCGCTGATGTCGAGCTGCTCGGCCCGGCTGGGCAACGGCGAGTGCTCGGGCGGCTCGGGCACCTTGCGGGCGGCCGGCACCTTCCCCGGCCGGCGCGGCAGGGCCACCACATCGTGCACGACCGCGTCGTCCGCCTCCGGCTCGTCGGCCGGGTCCGCCTCGACCAGCGAGCCCTGCCGCCGGCGACCGGACCGGCGACGCGGCGGCTGGGCGGTCTGCGCCTCCAGGTCGCCCTGGTCGTCGTCGTCCAGGTCACCGGCGGCGGTCGGCGGCGCCACCCGCGGCTGCGGCAGGACCGTGCCGAACAGCAGGCCGAGCCGTTCCGGGACCTTGTTGATCGGCGTCGCGGTGACCACCAGCGCGCCGAAGAGCAGCAGCAGCACCAGCAGCGGCACCCCCACCCAGGCGGTCACGGCGCGCTCCAGCAGCGAGCCCACGCCCAGGCCGATCAGCCCACCGGAGTAGTCCGTCTCGAACTGCCCGACCGGGTCCTGTCCGATGTGCAGCAGGCTGGCGGTGGCGACCACGATGGCCGACCAGCCGACCAGCGACCGGCCACGGTGGGCCGGGTCGGCGGGCTGGCGCATCAACCGCATGGCGCCGACGAACAGCAGCACCGGCAGGGCGACCGCGATAGCCCCGAAGAACAGCCGCAGGCTGTCGGCCAGCCAGGCGCCGAGCGGACCGGCGGACCCGAACCACACCGCGACGCTGACCACGATGCCCAGCCCGAGCAGGAGCAGGCCGCCGCCGTCGCGGCGGTGCTCCGGGTCCAGCTCACGGGCGGTGGCCGCCTGTCGACCGGCCGCCCGCATCGCCCAGCCCACGCTGTGCGCCATGCCCATCCAGAGCGCCCCGATGCCGCGCCCGATAGTCGCGGCCGCACCGGGACCGGTACGGCGGCGCGGCGCGGCCCGCCCCCGGGCCGGCTGGCGCGGGGACGGTTTACGCGCGCGCGTCGACGCGGCACCACGCGTCGCCGAGGTGGCGCGGCGCCGGCTCGCCGGAGAGGTACGGCCCGCCATGTTGACACCGTAACGGCGCAGTGCGATGAATCCTCGTTTTTGGGCGTCGTGTCCGACGACGACCTCTCCCGGGGCCGGGTGGCCGCCCGGGCGGCCAAGCTCCTACCAGTCGGGACGGACCATCCGGGCAGGCCGCCCGGCTGGCGGGGCGTACCGACGGGAGCACCATGTCCACCTCCGGCGAAATCGAGCCCCGCGGCGCGGACCCGGGCGCCGGCGAGGTCCACCGGCTGCTGCCGCTCTCCGCCGAGCTGATCACCAACGTGCTCGACGCTCGGCAGTTCAAGCACTTCACCGACGACGACGGCGACATCGCCGGGCAGTGGGACGGCAACCTGATCTACTTCTTCCGCCTCGGCCGCGCCGGTGAGATGTTGCAGGTGCGCACCCTGACCAGCACCGACTTCACCGTTGACGACGTGCCCCGGTTGTACGCGTTCTGCAACGCCTGGAACCACGACAAGCTCTGGCCCAAGGCGTACGTCCACGTCGGTGACGACGGCACCGCCCGGGTGGTCGGCGAGGTGCTGGCGGACCTGGAGAAGGGAGTCGCGCTCCCCCAGCTCGACCAGCTGATCGCGTGCGGCGTCGTGACCGGTTGCCAACTGGCCGACGCCGTCGCCGAGCTGCGGACCTGACCGGCGTGGACGCGACCACACCGGCCGGCGGCCTTCCCCCGCAGGGGCACACGGTGGTGTTGAGCCCACTGTCGGTCCCGGCGCTGACCGCCGTCCTGGACGCGCGCGGCGAGCGCTACTTCGTGACCGACGACGGGGAG
>DASVVF010000670.1:0-11664 GCA_036386695.1 Catenuloplanes sp.
CCAGGCCGGGCCCGGCACCGATGCCGTGATCAACGAGCTCGCCGACGTGTTCGAACCAGGCGACATCAACGCCGACGGCGGGAACGCGCACTTCGAGGACACCAGGCGCCGCGAGCAGGCGCTCCGCGAGCGCGGCATCCACTTCGTCGGCACCGGGGTGTCCGGCGGGGAGGAAGGCGCCCTCAAGGGTCCCTCGATCATGCCGGGCGGCTCCCGCAAGTCCTACGAGTCCCTGGGTCCGCTGCTGGAGGACATCTCGGCCAAGGTCGACGGGGTGCCGTGCTGCACCTATGTGGGTCCCGATGGTGCGGGGCATTTCGTGAAGATGGTGCACAACGGCATCGAGTACGCCGACATGCAGCTGATCGCCGAGGCCTACGACCTGATCCGGTCCGCCACCGGTGCCAGCGCGGCCGAGCTGGCCGAGATCTTCCGCACCTGGAACGAGGGCGACCTGGAGTCGTTCCTGATCGAGATCACGGCGGACGTGCTCGGTCATGTGGACGCCGCTACCGGCCAGGCGTTCGTCGACATCGTTCTCGACCAGGCCGAGCAGAAGGGCACCGGGCGCTGGACCGTACAGTCGGCGCTGGACCTGGGCGTGCCGATCAGCGGCATCGCCGAGGCGGTGTTCGCCCGGGCCGTCTCCGGGCACGCCGAACTGCGCCAGGCCGCCCGGGGGCTACCCGGTCCGGCCGCGGCCGACTCCGCGCAGCTGCTGGTGGAGGACGTCGAACAGGCCCAGTTCGCGTCCAAGATCGTGGCCTACGCGCAGGGCTTCCACCAGATCCAGGCCGGCAGCGCCGAGTACGGCTGGAGCATCGACCCGGGGGCGATGGCCCGGATCTGGCGGGGCGGCTGCATCATCCGGGCGAAGTTCCTGGAGCACATCCGTCGGGCGTACGACGGCTCGCCGCAGCTGCCCAGCCTGCTCGCCGACGACTACTTCCGCGACGCGGTCAGTCAGGCGCAGGACGCCTGGCGTCGGGTGATCGTCACGGCGACCCAACTCGGCATCCCGGTGCCCGGCTTCGCCACGGCGCTCGCGTACTACGACAGCCTGCGCGCCGAGCGGTTGCCGGCGGCCCTGGTGCAGGGTCAGCGGGACTTCTTCGGGGCGCACACCTACCGGCGGATCGACCGGGAGGGCAGCTTCCACGTCACCTGGGGCGGCGACCGGGCCGAAGTGGCCGGGTAACGGCACCCGGCGGGTCGACGGGGGGCTCACGGCCGGCTCGGCGGTGAGCCCCCCCGACCGGGCAGAATGTCAAGAGGGTGCGTTCCGGGTCCGAGAGGCCTAGGTTGAGGTGCACCGCTCAACCTTCCGGAAGCAGAGATGCAACTGACCGTAACGGAACACGCCCCCGGGACCACCGTGGTCGCCCTGTACGGCGGCCTCGACATCGACACCGCCCCCGCGTTGCGGGCGGCGCTCAACCGCCTGCTGTCCCGACCCAGCCCCCACATCGTGGTGGACGTCGCCAACCTGGACTTCTGCGACTCGATGGGCCTGAGCACCCTCGTGGTGACGCATCAGGGGGCGGTGGCCCGGGGCGGCTGGCTACGGCTGGCCAACCCGGCCAGCTTCCTGAGTCAGCTCCTGCAGGTTGTCGGCCTCGCCGAGCACCTCGCGGTCTACCCGGACGTGGACCAGGCACTGAACGCGGCGTGAGCGACCCCCGCGGGCAGCGGAGGCGTTCACGAGGTCCCGTCACCGCGGCGCCTGCGTCGCACCGACGGCGGTCGCAGCTCCCCGGCGGCCTGCGACGCGACGTCGCGGACCTGACGCACGACCTTGCGTTGCCGTTCGGTCATCAGCGTCGGCCGCCAGGCCTGCGGTGAGGGTCGGACCGCCGCCTCCACCTCCACCCGTAGCCGGTCCAGGCCGGCGAGCAGCGCTCCGTGCTGCTGCCACACCGCCTGGTCGGCCTGCGCGTCGGCGGCCAGCAGGTGACCCAACCGGTCGCGACGCCGGCGTTGCTCGGCCAGCTGCGCGCCGACCTGTTGACGGGCCTGCTCACCGGACGGGTCGGCGCCGGTGACGAGGGCACCCACCGCCCGCACCGCCTCCGCCGACGACTCCAGGGCCTCCGCCAGCGAGGTCCGGATGCCCCCGTCGTACGCGGTGGCGTCGTCGCCCTCCGGCACGAAGTAGGTGCGGTCGAACAGCGCCCGACACAGCCCCCGCACGGACACGTGGCTGTGTTCCAGGCCGGTGAGCGCGGTACGCAGGCGCGGCTGTGCGGCCCGGGCCAGCGCTCCGCGGGGGTTGAGGCGCGCGCTCTGCTCCGCCCGGGCCAGCGAGCGGTCCGCCCGGGCGACGTCGCCGCCCAGCGCCCGGGCCTCGTTGAGCCAACGGTCGGCGGCCCCCCGGGACCACCCCGAACGCAGTTCGCCGGCCAGGCCGTGCAGGAACGCCGCCATCCGCTCGACCAACTCCGCTATCGCGTCCTCGGCCGGGCGCACGTTCAGTGGCGGCGCGATGACCGCGTTGACGAAGACGCCGGCGGCCGCGCCGACCAGCGTCTCGTAGACCCGCCCGGTGGCAGCCTGCTCCGCACCGCCGACCGCCAGCACCAGCATCGCGCTGATCGGCACCTCCAGCAGGTGCGGACCGAGCCGCAACAGCAGGCCGACCACGAGGGACAGCGCGACCACCGTGCCCAGGCTCCACCAGGTGAGCCCGACGTACGCGGCGACGCCGATCGCGACCAGCACCCCGCACAGGACGCTGGCCACCCGTTGCAGACCGTGCGCCACGGTCTCGTACATGGTCAGCTGGACCACCAGCAGCGCTGTCAACGACGCCAGCACCGGCTGCCCACTGGTGCCGATCTGCTCGGCGACGACGTACGCCAGCACCGCCGCGGCGGTCGTCTTCCCGGTCCGCAGTCCGGGGAACTGCCCCCGACGCAACGAGACCGGGAGCAACCGGGCGAGTGGCGCTGGCAGAACCGTTCTGCGGTCGGTCGGTCTCCGCATCGGGGGGTCTCCTGCGATCGTCGGGCCGCCGGAGAGCTGCGGCTGTGTTCCCCCTGTTCCCCACGGCACGCGAATAGCACGCCGCGAGCCCGTCCCGTTCCGTCCCGCGGCGGTCGAAGGCCGCGCCGGCGGTGCCGCTCGGCCCGCGTACTGTCGTGCCGTGCTGATCCTGTTGCCGCCGTCGGAGGGCAAGGCCGCCAGCGGCCAGGGCCGCCCGCTGGACCTCGCGGCCCTGTCGCTGCCGACCCTGCGGCCGGCCCGCGAGCGGGTGCTGGAGGCGCTGGTCGGCCTCTGCGCCGGCCCGGATCCGCAGCACGCCCGCACGGTGCTGGGGCTCCCTCCGGGTCTGCAGGCGGAGGTGCTGCGCAACGCCGGGCTGCGCGGTGCCCCGACCGCGCCGGCGGCCCAGGTCTACACCGGCGTCCTGTACGCGTCGCTCGACCTGGCCGGCCTGCCCCCCGCGGCCCGCCGCCGGGTGCGCCACTGGACGTTGGTGTTCTCGGCGCTGTGGGGGGTGGCCCGGTTGGACGACCCGATCGCGCCGTACCGCTGTTCGATGGCGGTGCGGCTACCCGGCGTCGGGTCGCTGACCGGGCACTGGCGGGCGGCGCTGCCGGCGGCGATGGCCGAAGCCGCCGGCTCGGGCCCGGTGCTGGACCTGCGCTCCGGCGGCTACGCGGGCGCGTGGACACCGCCCGCGGCGCTGGCCGGGCGCACCGCGACCGTGCGGGTGCTGCACGAACGGATCGTGGACGGCTTACCCCGGCGTTCGGTGGTCAGCCACTTCAACAAGGCGGTCAAGGGCCGCCTGGTGCGCTCGCTGGCGTTGGCCGGGGCTCAGCCACGCTCGCTGACCCAGCTGGTGCGTACCCTGCGCGAGCTGGGTTACCTGGTGGTGGACCGGGAACCGGCCGCCGCCGGCCGCCCCCGCCAGTTGGACGTCGTCGTCCACGACCTGTCCGGCGAGCTACCGTCGCCAACCCAGCCATGACAGGCCGCCGCGACGCACGGCCGCCAGCACGTCCTCCATCAGGTACGAGCCGAGGATCCCGCCGAGGCCGGCAACCACCGGCTGCGCGATGTCGAACCAGGTCAGATGCATAGCTCCTCCTCGGGATGCCGTCGTCCTACCGGTACGCCCGTCGTCGGCGGCACCTAATAGGCCCTTCGACACCGGCACCACCGCAGCTGAGGCAACCTCGCCACCGCAACCGGGCTGAACTGCGACCGCACCCGGGCCCTGACGGTGACGGCGGAAAGGTAGCGGCGCCGCCAGCCGGCCCGTACCGTGGCCGGGGTGACGTGCCGTCATGGGCGCGGTGCGCCGTTCCGCCTGCCGAGGTGGCGAGAAGCCCAAGCCGACGCAGTTCCGGGAAGCTCAAGGAGGAACCCGCCATGCTCACCGCGCGCGCCGACGTCCCCACCACGACACCGGGCCGCTACGCCAAACAGCTGGTAGCCCACTTCGGCGAGAAGGTGGCGGTCCGGCAGCACGGCGACCACGCCGATTTCCCGGTCGACGGAGGCCACGGCGCCATCCAGGTCGGCGACGGTGTCCTGGTGCTGATCGCGGAGGCACCGGACATCGCGCAGCTCACCCGGATCAAGAACGCGCTCGGCCGGCACCTGGAGCGCTTCGCGGCCCGGCAGGAGATCACCGTGGTGTGGCAGCCCACCGCGATCGCCCACGGCTGACCACTGCCATCCCCGGCGGCGTCAGCCAGCCGACTACCGGTGCACCGCTCCCCGCCGGCGGGCCCTCACTGCCCGGGCACCGCTCCCTGCCCGGTCGCCGCGGAGAGCGCGGCGAGCAGCTCCCGCTCCCGGGTGGCGCTGAGGCCGGCCTTGCGCGGGCGCTCGAGACCCTGCTCCCGTTCCCAGGCCAGGGTGTCGGCGATCAGTTCCGCCCGATGGCGGTGGCGTAGTCCCGCCGCGACTGCCGCCGCCCCGCTGCGAGCCAAGAACCCCTGCCACTGCGGGTCGGCGATCCACATCGGCAGCGACTCAGGGCCCATGAACTCGGCCACCCCCTGCTCGAGCAACCACGCCGGGTCAGCGGCGACGAGTTGACCGGTGTGCCCCGCGACCGCGCGGCACTCCCTCAACCACTCGGCCAACGGCAACGGCGGGCCCACGGCGTCGAACGTGCCCGTTACGCCGGTCTCGGCGGCGTCGAGCAGCCAGGCGGCCAGGTCCCGGACGTCCACCACCCGGGTGCCCTGATCCGGGGAGTCGGGAACCAGCATCGGCCCGTTCGGCTCACGCGCGGCCCGGGCCACCCAGTAACCGGAACGGTCGGTGTGGTCGCCGGGTCCACCGATCAGCCCGGCGCGGGCGATCAGCAAGCGGTCCCCCACCGCTGTGACCGAGGCGTGCTCGCAGGCCACCTTGGCCGGGCCGTACTGCTCACGGTCCACGGTGTCCTCGTCGGTGGCCGTCATCAGCGGGGCGGACTCGTCGGCGCCGGGCGTCGAGTGGTCGGCGTACACATTGCCCGATGACACGTAGGTCCAGTGCCCGACCCGGCCGCCGAGCGCGGCGAGCGCGCTCCGGACGAAGCCCGGCTGCCAGGACACCTCCACCACGGCGTCCCAGCGTTGCCCCCGCACCCGCTCGTACGCCCCTTTCGCCCGCCGGTCGGACGCGACCAGCGTGGCGCCGTCGGCCACCGCACCGCCCTCCCCGCGCGCCAGGCAGCTCACCCGGTGGCCCCGGGCCACAGCCTGACGGGCGATCTCCCGACCGAGCCATACCGTGCCACCGAGGATCAGCAGTTCCATGCGCCCACCCAAGCACCCCGGATGCCCGCCGCCCAGACCGGTTCGCCGTGAGCGCAACCAGCCGTCGGCCCATTGCGCCCACCCCGCCGACACGTCCCCACCGCACCGGCCGCGACCCGCCACTCGCGCCACGCGCCACGCCACGCCACCGCTGCTGCTGCTGCTGCTCACGGAGCGTAGCGTGACGTGTTATCACGTACTGTCATCACGCTCGGAAAACCGATCCGCACTCCCCGGCGCCTTTGCTCTGCTTCCCAATAGGAATCGGCACATCTAGCTGCGGATACGCGGTGGCGCGAAGCTGCGGTCCACCGCCCGATGATTACTTACCGTTTGATGCTTCCTATTGGGAAGCAGAGCAAAGGGCAGAGCGGGGTACGGGTCAGGATGGCGCGAGCGCTACCGTTGGTCACGTTGAGCCCTGCCGCCGGCGGCGTCAGCCGGTGGCCGTCCCCTGATGGCGGCTACCTGGATGGCGGGGGCGACACGGGGCCGGTCCCGCGGACGCCGGCCCGGTGGCAACGACCGACCCACCGGGCGGCCAAGCCCGGCGGGCAAAGTGGGGCATGGACACGGCCGGCGCGGGGCGCGGGTCGGCGCCCGGGTGACCCGGCACAGTGGTCGGCGACGACGGTGCGGCCCTTGCCCGGTCAGGCCCGGTGGCGTCCAACCCGGCGGCGGCCGGGCGGGGTCTCCCCGTCGGCCACCCGCCGACTGTCCAACGGCACCGCGACGCGATCCGCCGGCAGGTCCCCGGCGCGTTCTTCCGGCCAAACCGCGGCGCGTTCTTCCGGCCGGACCTCGGCGGGGTCCTCGGGTGGCACCGCGACCCGGTTCTCCGGCGGGACCGCGACCCGATCGCCCGGCGGTGCGGCGACGCCGGTGGCCGCGTTGGCGGCGCGTTCGTCCCAGGCGGGGATCGTGCCCGGTCCGGGCGTCGGCACGGCCGGCACGTCGGCGAGGGGCACGTAGACCCGGGCGTCGACGGCTTCGGCCAGGACCAACGCCGCGATCATGCTGGTCGGGCGTTGTGTCGGGTCCTTGCCCAGGCACTGGGCGCAGAGTTCGATGACCTCTGCGGGCACCCCGTCGAGGGCCGGCAGCGGCTCGGGTTCCACATGCCGGTGCGAGTAGAGCAGCTGCGTGCCGGTGTCCGCCGGCCAGGGCAGCCGCCCGGTGAGGCAGTGGTAGAGGAGCACCCCGAGGGCGTAGATGTCGCTGGCCGGGGTGGCCGGGACGCCGTCGAAGCGCTCCGGTGCGACGTAGGCCGGGGTGCCGACCACCGCCCCGTCGTAGTCCGGGTCCCGCTGGCCGGCGGCGGCCGCGATGCCGAAGTCGAGCACCTTCACGCCGGCCGGGGTGAGCATGATGTTGGCCGGCTTCACGTCACGGTGCACGATGCGGTGCGCGTGCGCGGCGGCCAGTGCCGCGCTGACCTCGGCGCAGATGCGCACCCCGATGCGCCAGTCGAGCGGGCCACTGGCCAGGTGCACGGCGAGGGTCTGCCCCTCGACCAGTTCCATCACGATGTACGGCGCCTGCTGGCCGGGCACGAATGACGACATGCCGAAGTCGTGGACGCTGGCCACATTGGGATGCGAGAGGCGGGCCGCGGAGCGCGCCTCGGCGCGCACCCGGTCGTACGAGACGTCATCGTCGGTGCGCCCGGCTAACCAGGGCGCCATCAGCTTGACGGCCACCGGCCGGTCGAGCACCTGGTCATGGCCGCGCCAGACCTCCGACATGCCACCGATGCCGATGCGCTGTTCGAGCTGGTACCGCCCGCCCAGCGTTCGCATGAACCGCTCCTAACCGATGGCCACCGTGACGGCGCCGATCCCGTACCGCCGCGCTGGCACCCCCGAGCAGCCTTGGCGTACCCGGACGGCGGGCCGAACAAACCGTCCGCGACCAGCCCGGTTACCCGGCCGGCGGTCCGGCGTGTCAATCCGCGCGACCACGTGTTGTCCTGCTCGCCAATCTGCGCGACCATCTGCGAGGGGTCCCGCGCGTACGGAACCCGTGAACCGGGGCTTCGCCCGGCCGTGCGAACCGGCCGCGGCGACAGGGCTGGAGGGCCATGGCGCAGACGTTCCCGTGGGAACGGCCACGCTGGATGGCGGTCGGTCGGTGCGTCGGCGACGACTCGCGGACAGCCGCGCTGACGGCGGCCGGCGCGGCAGTTGCCCACGACGATCCCAAGTTGCTCCTGGTGTTCGCCGCCGTCAGTCATGACCTCGCTGCGGTGCGCGACGCTCTGGCCGAGGTGGCGCCGGGGGTGCCGGTAGTCGGCTGTACCACCCACGGTGAGCTGTCCGAGGATGGTCCGGTGGACGGCAGCGTGACGGTCGCCGCGATCGGCGGCGCCGGCTTCGCCGTGTCGACCGCGGTCGCGGAGCGGGTCTCCGGTCGGCAACGGGAGGCCGGCGCGCAGGTCGCCGCCTGCGCGGCGCAGGTCGAGCGGCGTCCGTACCGGGTGCTGCTGCTGCTCACCGATGGACTGCTGCGTGACCAGGAGAGCATCCTGCGCGGGTGCTACAGCGTCCTCGGCGCCAGTGTGCCGCTGTTCGGTGGCGCCGCGGGCGACGGATGGCGGATGACCGGCACGTTCCTGTTGGGCGACCAGCGGGTGCTCACCGACGCGGTGGTGGCCGTGACGATCGCCTCGGACGCGCCGGTGGCGGTCGCCGTGCAGCACGGCTGGTCGCGCACCGGTCCCCCGATGATGGTGACGGGGTGTGGAAACGGTCGCGTCTACACCCTGGACGACCGGCCGGCGCTGGACGTGTACCTTGAGCGGCTGGCCGCGCCGGCCGCCGCGTACACCGACGCGCGGGCGTTCGTCGAGTTCGCCCTGGCCCGCCCGCTCGGGGTGCAACGGCGCAGCGGCATCGAGGCACGCAACCTGAGCACGGAGGTCGATTTGACGGGGCGCTCCGTCGGCGGCGGCAACGCGATCGACGACGGTGGGCTGACCTGGGCCTTGACCGGCGACGAGGACTCCATTCTGCGGGCCGCTGAGCTGGCCTGCGCGGAGGCTATCGCCGGGTTGGGCCAGCGGGCGCCGATCGGCCTGCTGACCTTCAGCTGTGCCGCCCTGCGGGCGGTGCTGGGCGACGACGGCATCCGGCGCGAGGCGCGGCACATCCGCAAGCGGGCCGGCGGAGCGCCGTTCGCGGGGTTCTACACGTACGGGGAGATCGCCCGGGTGCGCGGCATCGACGGGTTCCACAACCAGAGCCTCGCGGTCCTGGCCCTCGCCTGACATGGTCGACGCGGCGGGGGTTCTCCAGGTTCAGCAGCTGGTGGAGTTGCTGGCCGTCGTCTCCTCGTTCCCCGATGAGGAGTCCGCGGTCCGGGGGGCGGCCGAAGGCGCGGCTGCGGCGCTGGAGGCGGAGGTGGCGGCCGTCATCGTGGACGGCCGGGTGGCGGCCTCGGTCGGCTTCCCCGCGGCGCAGGCCCCGGAGGGCGAGTTGTTGGCCGTCGCCGCCCGCCGGCTCGGACGCCTGCAGGTGGCCGGGGTGGGCAATTGCCACACGGTCGCCGCCGGGTGGGGCGGCCCGCGCAGTGCTCAGTTGGTGCTGGCCCGTGTCGGTGACCGCTTCACAGTGGAGGAGATGCATCTGGTCCGCGGCATGGCGCGGCTGTTGGAGTTGACGCTGCGGATGCTGCGGACCCTGGCGACCGAACAGGCGATGCGCGAACGCAGTGAGCGGCAGGCCGCCGAGAACGCGAGACTGCTGGCCACGCTTCAGCAACGGCAGCGGTTGCTGGAGCGGTTGTTCGAGATCCAGCGGGCCATCACCCGGCGGGATCCGTTGCAGCAGATCCTGGACGCCGTCATCGGATCGACCCAGATCCTGTTGGGTGACGAGGTGAGCGGCCTGTGGCTGCGTGCCGAGGGCAGCGATGACCGGGCGAAGCTGGTGGCCTTCGCCGGCCTGGACCCGCACCTCGCCAAGCGGCTCCCCGCGGTCCGGCTCGCCGACGCCGGTATCGCCGGCGCCGCGATCCTGCAGGACCGGCTGCGGGTACGTAACGCTCCGGACGCCTCGATGCTCGACCAGTTGACCGCGGGACGGCTACGCGCGGCGGTGGCCGTTCCGGTCCACAACAGCGGGGTGGTGGCCGGCTGCCTGCTGGTCGGGTCGTTCACCGCCGGGCGGGTGTTCGGTGACGCGGACCTGCAGCCGTTGCGGGCGCTGGCGGAGCACGTCAGTCTCGCGTTGACCGACGCGCACACGGTGGACCGGATGCACCGCGCCTTCCATGACTCGCTCACCGGCCTGGCCAGCCGGGCGTTGTTCCTGGATCGGCTGGCGGCCCAGTTGGCCACCGCCCGCGCCGATGGCTCCATCACCGCCCTGCTCTTCGTGGACCTGGACCGGTTCAAGGAGGTCAACGACTCGTTGGGGCACGCCGCCGGCGACGAGTTGCTCAGCGGCGCCGCCGCGCGGATCAGCCGCCAGCTGCGCGCCGGGGACCTGGCGGCCCGGTGGGGTGGGGACGAGTTCGCCGTGATGCTGTCCAACGTCAACGGTCCGGAGGGCGCCGTGGCGGTCGCCGACCGGATCGTGGGAGTGCTCAGCGAACCGCTGCCGGTGGCCGCCCGGCGGTTGCCGGTGCAGGCCAGCGTGGGCATCGCCACCTGCCAGGGCGGGCAGCTTGAGCCCGCGGAACTGGTGCGTCGCGCCGATGTGGCGATGTACCGGGCGAAGCGCAGCGGCCGGGGCCGGCACGCGTTGTTCAGCATCGAGATGGAGGACGCCGTGGTAGGCGAGCTGAACCATGGCGCCCAGAATACGGGATTTTCGTCTCAGGATGAGAGACAGGGCTGTTAGCCTCGGCGCATCGGTCCAGCGAGTCGAAGGAGCACGTGGTGGCCCAGGAGAACGCTGTCTACACCCACGGCCACCATGAGTCGGTGCTGCGCTCGCATCGGTGGCGTACCGCGACGAACTCCGCCGGGTACCTGCTGCCCGCGCTGCGCCCCGGCGTCGACGTGCTCGACGTCGGCTGCGGTCCCGGCACCATCACCGCCGACCTGGCGGCCCGGGTGGCGCCCGGCCGGGTCACCGCCGTTGAGGTCACCCCCGACGCGCTGGAGCTGGCCCGGGCCCAGGCGGCCGCGCTCGGCCAGCACAATATCGACTTCGTCGTCGCCGACGCGCACGACCTGCACTTCGCGGACCACACCTTCGACGTGGTGCACGCGCACCAGGTGTTGCAGCACCTGGCCGACCCGGTGGCGGCGCTACGCGAGATGCGCCGGGTCGCCCGCCCCGGCGGAATCGTCGCCGCCCGGGACAGCGACTACGCGGCGTTCACCTGGTTCCCGGTCGTGCCGGAGCTGGACGAGTGGCTGACCCTGTACCAGCGCGTCGCCCGCGCCAACGGCGGTGAGCCCGACGCCGGCCGGCGGTTGCTGTCGTGGGCCCGGGCCGCCGGCTTCACCGACGTCACCGCCTCCGCCTCCACCTGGTGCTTCGCCACCGATCAGGACCGCGCGTGGTGGGGCGGCATGTGGGCGGACCGGATCCTGCAGTCGGACATGGCCCGGCAGGCGCTGGACTCCGGCGCGGCCACCGAGGACGACCTGGGGCGCATCTCGGCCGCCTGGCGGCGTTGGGCGTCCGAGCCGGACGGCTGGTTCGCCATCCTGCACGGCGAGATCCTCTGCCGCGCCTGACCGTCGCGGCGTCACGGTCGCCGGCGGCGGCCGCGAGCCGGTCAGCCGCTGACCGGAGCCTGCGCGCCGAAGCTCCAGTTGCCGGCGCCCACCGCGAAACGCGCGTAGCGCTGCCCGTCGGTGAGCGTCTCGACACCCTGGTACACCGCACCGGCCTCGGCGGACGGACGCTGCCCGGCGGGCACGGTCGAGGTCAGCGGCACGTACACCGTC
>DASVVF010000671.1:0-2596 GCA_036386695.1 Catenuloplanes sp.
CGCTGGTCGCCGTACCGCCGGAGGCGATCAGCGCGGTGGTGGCCGACGCCGCCACGGCCGGGGTGCATGGCCTGGTCGTGGTGTCGGCGGGCTTCGCCGAGGTGGGCGACGCGGGCGCGCGGGCGCAGCGGGAACTCACCCGGGCCGCGCACGCGGCGGGCATGCGGGTCGTCGGCCCGAACTGTCTGGGCATCGCCAACACCGACCCCGGGGTACGCCTCAACGCCACGCTCGCCCCCCGGCTGCCGGCCGCCGGCCGGGTCGGCTTCTTCAGCCAGTCCGGGGTGCTCGGGGTGGCGCTGCTGGCCCAGGCCGAGCGGCGGGGTCTGGGGCTGTCGAGTTTCGTCTCGGCCGGCAACCGGGCCGACGTGTCCGGCAACGACCTGCTGCAGTACTGGCAGGACGACCCGGGCACCGACGTGATCCTGCTGTACCTGGAGACCTTCGGCAACCCGCGCAAGTTCGCCCGGATCGCCCACCGGATCGGGCGTACCAAGCCGGTGGTGGCGGTGGCCACCGCCGCCCGCCCCCGCTCACCCGCCGAGCAGCTCGACGACCCGCCCCCCGGCCCGGCGGCGGGCGGTGGCCTGGCGGTGGCCGGTGGCCTGACGGTGGCCGGTGGCCCGGCGGTGGCCGGCGGGCCGGAGGTGGCCGACGGGCCGGACGCCGCGGCGGTGACCGCGCTGTTCGCCCAGTCCGGAGTGATCCGGGTCGACACCGTCGCGGAGCTGTTCGACGTCGGCCTGCTGCTGGCCCACCAGCCGTTGCCGGCCGGGCGGCGGGTCGCCGTGGTCGGCAACTCCTCCGCGCTGTCGCGGCTCGCGGTCAGCGCCAGCCGCGGTGCCGGGTTGACCGTCGCCCACGGCTACCCACGTGACGTGGGCCCGCAGTCCGGGGCGCACGAGTTCGCCGACGCGCTCGCCGACGCGGCGGTCGACACGGCGGTCGACGCCCTGGTGGTGTTGTTCGCGCCGCCGTTGCCCGGGCAGTTGGCCGACGACGACGCCGACTTCGCCTCGGCGGTCGCCAGCGTGGCACTGGCCGGGGAGAAACCCACCGTGGCGACGTTCCTCCTCGGCCAGTTGCCGGCGGGGGTCCCGGCGTACCCGTCGGTGGAGGAGGCGGTTCGGGCCCTGGGTCGGGTCGCCCGGTACGCCGACTGGTTGCGCCAGCCGGCCGGAGCCGTCCCGGACCTGCCCGCAGTGGACTCCGGGGCGGCGCGGGAAGCGATCGCGGCGTACCCGCACGGTGGGCCGGCGCTCGCCGAACGGCTGCTCGCCGCGTACGGCGTGCCGGTGGTGCCGTCGGTCACCGTCGAGTCCGCCGGCGCGGCCGCGCTCGCAGCGGGGCGGCTGGGCTACCCGGTGGCGTTGAAGGCGGCCGGCGGTGGGCTGCGGCACCGCATCGACCTCGGCGCCGTACGCCTGGAGTTGGCCGATGAGGGCGCGGTGCTGTCCGCGTACGCGGACATGGCGCAGCTGTTCGGCCCACGGATGCTGGTGCAGCCGATGGTGGAACCGGGGGTGGCGTGCACGGTGGAGGTCACCGAAGACCCGGCGTTCGGCCCGGTGGTCGGGTTCGGTCTGGGCGGGGTGGCCAGCGAGCTGCTCGGCGACCGGGCGTGGCGGGCCGCCCCGCTGACCGACCGGGCGGCCAGCGCCCTGGTGGACGAACCGCGGGCGGCGCCGCTGCTGCGCGGCTACCGCGGTGCCGAGCCGGTGGACCGGGGTGCGCTGGTCGACCTGCTGTTACGGGTCGGCCGGCTGGTCGACGAGCACCCGGCGATCCATTCCCTGGCGCTCAACCCGGTGCTGGCCCGCCCCGACGGGTACGCGGTGCTGCACGCCACCGTGGCGGTGGGCGCGGCGGCGGCCCGTCCGGACACCGGCCCGCGCCGGCTGTGAGGGTGGGCGGGGCGGGGTCGCGGTGCGGAAACGGACGATGGCCGGTCACGTCCCCTGGTGACCGGCCATCGTCCGTGGTCCGTCAGCTGGCGGCGTACGCCTCCAGCCGGGAGTTGCGCGCCGGGTCACGCAGCTTGAGCAGCGTGCCCTTCTCGATCTGCCGGATCCGTTCGCGGGACAGGCCGAACTCCCGGCCGACCTCGTCCAGGGTGCGCTGGCGGCCGTCGTCCAGGCCGAACCGCAGCCGGATCACCGCCTGCTCGCGCTGCGACAGGGTGGAGAGCACGATCTCCACGTTGTTGCGCAGTTCCCCGTCGGTGGCGCCGGGTTCCTCGCGCGGGTCGACCGCGGCGACGAAGTCACCGAGGGCGCTCTCGCCGTCCTCGCCGACCGCCTGGTCCAGGCTGACCGGCTCGCGGTCGTACGAGATCAGCTCGATGATCTGGTATTCCGGCACTCCCATCGCGGTGGCGATCTCGGCGACGGACGGTTCCCGACCCAGCGTGGTGGCCAGGTCGCGGCGGGCCCGGACCATGCGGTTGACCTGTTCCACCATGTGGACCGGGATGCGGATGGTGCGGGCCTGGTCGGCCATGGCGCGGGTGATGGCCTGGCGGATCCACCAGGTGGCGTAGGTGGAGAACTTGTAGCCCTTGGTGTAGTCGAACTTCTCGACCGCGCGGATCAGGCCG
>DASVVF010000672.1:0-1733 GCA_036386695.1 Catenuloplanes sp.
GCCTGCACGGCCGACGGCATCTGGTCCCAGACCGGGGCGGCCGGGTCGTGCGGGGTGAACAGCCCGACGACCAGGACGCTGAGCGGTGGCGGTTCGGCGGTGCGTAGTTCCAGCCGGCTGTTGAGGTTCAGCCCGGCGAGCCGGGCGACCTGTGTCGACAGGGCGATCTCCACCGGGTCGGTGCTGACCGGGGCGGTCGGGTCGGCCGGGGTTGCCCGGTTGGTCGGCCAGCGGCCGGCGGTGAGCCGGGCCTCCTGCTGCACCGCGGTCGCTGTCCGCAGTTCCAACTCGGTGTTCGGACCGGACGGCACGATGGTGAGGGTGTCGACGCTGGCGGCGAACCACCGCTGGTGCACCAGTTGGGCGAGCGGGGCGGGCAGGGCCCGCTGGTGCGACTCGATCGCGGCGGCGTGGTCGGACACCCCGACCTGGGACCGCGATGGCGCGACCCGCTGGTTCAGGATGAGGTCGCGGGCGGCGTACGGGGCGCTGGCGACATCGTGGCCGAGGGCGTCGTCGGCCAGCTGGTTACTGCCCCGGGGCAGTCCGCTGAGCAGGCCGGCGGCGACCAGGGCCAGACCGGCGAGGAGCAGCGGGTGCAGCAGGTGGGCGCGCAGCCGGCGCAGCAGCCCGGTCACCGGTCGGCTCCGATGCGCAGCCGGGTCGCGGCCAGTCGACTGCGCAGGGTGGCGGCGACGGCGGCCGCCAGCGCCGCGGCCAGCAGCAACACGGCGGCGGCGCTCAGCGCCACCTGCGGCCAGGGCACCGCCAGCAGGGCGGGTGGCAACGGCCGGGCCCCGTTCGGAGTCAGGATCACCAGTGGCGCCATGGTGGCCGCGACCCCGATGCCGAGTCCCACGCCGGCGAGCACGCCGACGGCGGCGAGGAAGCCGTGCTCGGTGACCAGGGACCTGGCCAGCAGCCGGGGGCCGGCTCCGAGGGTGTGCAGGACCGCGAGCTCGGTGGCCCGCCGCCGGGCGGTGGCCCGTACGTCGACGGTCAGCCCGACGGCGGCCAGCAGCACCGCCCCGAGGGCGGCGGCGAACAGGGCCAGCCGGGCTCCCGCCCCGTACGGTTCCCGGCCGGCGCGCTCGGCGATCGAGCGTCGGTCGTGTATTTCCAACCCGCCGAGCCGCCCGGCGGCGCCGGCCGCGGCGGCGTGCGCGCCGGCCGTGGTGCTGACCCACCATTCCTGCGGGTCGGGTACCACGCCGTAGGTGTGGAACAGGGCGGTGGTCAGGGAGGGAAGGTCGACGAGCAGCCCGGCGGGTTCGCTGACCGCGGGGACGGCCGCGACGGCGCCGGTGACCCGCACGTTGACCGGACCGGGCCCGAACGGCAGCCGGCTGTCGGCGCCGGGTGGCAGCCGCAGGGCGGCGAGGGCTGCGGAGCTGGCCAGGACCGGGACCGGGGTGGCCGGGACCGGCGGGGCGATGACCAGCTGGACCGGCTCGGCGGCGAGGTAGTCGACGGCCGCGCCGAGGTAGCTGAGGGCCACCTGACCGCGTTCGGGTGTCAGTTCGGCCCGGGCGCCCCGACCGTTGTGGCCCTGCCACCGTTCGGCGCTCAGGTCGATCGTGGTGGTGTCGGCGCGCAGGTCGGTGACCTGCCAGTTGAACGTCAAGCCCACCGGCACCGCGGTGTTGACCAGGAATCCGGCCAGCTTCGGCGGGGGGCCGGACTGCGGTATGTCGACCGAGAAGCGCAGCGCTGCGGCGGTGTCCAGGACGCCG
>DASVVF010000673.1:0-1744 GCA_036386695.1 Catenuloplanes sp.
CGCGTTCGGGGCACCGGAACGTTGCAGCACCTTCAGCGGCACCATGTTCGGCGCGACGGCCTGGGCCCGCAGTTGCCCGTAAGGGCTCACGACGGTGCCCGGGCGCCAGTCGGGTGCCTCGGCTGTCCCGACGTTGCACAGCGCCTCGAACGCGTTGGCGTCCCGCGCGCCGGAGGGCACCCAGATCCGCAGACCGGTCGTCTTCGTGTCACCGTCGGGTAGCCGGATATCCGACCCACCGGCGGCGGCGACGAACAACCCCGGATGCGGGTCCGGTAAATGGCGGTGCGCGTGCAGATCCTCGGCGGTGCGGTGCGCCACAGCGGCGGCGTCGGTCGCCGTCATCAGGGTGCGGGGTCCGTCGCCAGCCTGCGCCCACATGTCGGTGACCTCGTGTGGGCCCTGCACCCGGGGGATCTGGGCGTAGCCGTACCCGTTGTCGCCGGTGGAACTGAGCACATGGGCGATGGATCCGCCTTCGGCGTCGAGCAGGTCGGTGTAACGGGTACCGCCCACCGGCGCGTTGTAAAACGTCACGCCGATCCCACCGACGGCCAGGGCAGTACGGCCCTGCAGCGCCCCGACGGTGATCTGCTCACCCACGGTGAATGTCCACGCGGCCAGGTCCCCACCGAACCAGGCCCTCATCGCAGACCTCCCCTGGGGACGCCTTCGGGCCAACTGGGACTGTCGACCGTCAAGGTCACCCCGGTTCCCAGGTCCGCGACGTAGTTGGTCAGGGTGACATCGCCGTACACGTTGATCCACACCCGGGCCAGATGCGCGCCGTCGAAGTACGCCAACGCGTACCGCGACAACGAAGGGCGGAACCCGGCCGGGACCGAGCCGAGGAAGCTATCCGTGTTGGCCCGCAGCCTCGCCCCGGTGCGAGCGAGTTCCAGGACGGCGTAGACGATGCCGTTGACCCGCCGGAACGCGAAGTCGCCGTAGTTCGACGGTGACCATCCCGGGGCGATGACGCCGGTGGTCCACTGGGTGTCGCTGGTATGCGGGACGAACGCCCCGGCGTGACCCACCAACGTCGCGCCCTGCTCCACGTCGAGGATGTACTGCCCGTCGCTGACCGGCGGACGGGTTCCCGGGGTGCACAGGATCGTCCCGCCCGCGCCGAGGTACCACCCCCGCTGTTGGAGATCCGCCGCGGTGATCACAGCCGCGTTCGGTGCGACCCTGATCTCGGCAAGGGCGATCTCGTACACGCCGGCGTCGTCGGCGTCGTCCTCACGCACCGACGTCGGCGGCGACGGGTACCCGGGAGTCCCGGCCTTCACCTCGACGGTGATCCGCCAGGTACGCCGGTCCAACCGCAGCACGACCAGATCGAAACGCCACTGACCGGAGAGGTTCGCGGGGACCTGAACGGTGAACGGTGTCGGACCTGACGACCAGGTGCGGCCACGGATCCGCGCGTAGGCGCCCGGGCGCACGGTGATGTGCCGGCCGGTGCCATCAGCGGAAACCACAGGTGTGTCACGGGGGTGACCGTGCAGGCCATCGTGACCGGGCAGTGCGGTGAGGCGTTCGTACTCGGTGTCGGAGACCGCACCATCGTGGTACGTGGCCGCCGGCCAGGAAGACTGCGCCATCGGGGTGCCCTCCTCTGCAGGCGTTGAGGTGCGGTTTCGGTGGCTCCCCCTGGCCTCATCCGACGGCTCAAGCTGCGCCGCCACAGGGGTAGTGCTAGATCGATCGCGATGACGCCTCACGACGGTGACGGCTCGTA
>DASVVF010000674.1:0-6540 GCA_036386695.1 Catenuloplanes sp.
GGCGGACCGACTGCTCGGTGCCGGCGCCACCCGGCTGCTGCTCGATCTGGGCGCGGTGGGCTTCTGCGACTCCACCGGACTGGGTGCCCTGGTGCGCCTGCACCGGCGGACGGAAGCCAGCGGCGGCTGGTTGCGGCTGGCCGGTCCGGGCCCCGACCTGCGCCGGATGCTCGCGGTCACGAACCTCGACCGGTTGCTGGCGGTGTACGCAACGGTGCCGGACGCGGCCGCCGCTCCCGGCGACCGGCCCGCTGCGTCGACCCCACCGTAACCGGCGGTCCGCGCCGGGAGGGGTATCGTCTCGATTGGTGCCCACCGGTGACAACACCGCGCCGGGCAACCGGTCGGAGGTGTACGACGGTGACATGGCGGACGGCGTTGGCCTATGACGGTGCGCGGGCGGTCGTGACGGTCACCGGCGAGATCGACATGGCCAGCGAGGCTTCGCTGCGGGCCGCGATCGACACCACATTGGAGCGGGACCCGGCTCCGATCGAGGTCACCATCGACCTGTCCGAGGTGACCTTCCTGGACTCCGCGGGGATCCGCGCCCTGCTTCTCAGCCACCACCGGGCCACCGCCCGGGGCGTCCTGCTCCGGGTGCGTGATCCGCGGCCGTCGGTGGCCAGCGTCCTGCAGATCACCAGAGTGCACACCCTGCTCGGGCTGACCCTGCCGGCCGAGGCGGAACGACCCCGCCGACCCCGCTGATCGACCGCGCCGGGGGGACCGTTCCGGTCGTCGCCGGGTGTCGGGGTCAGCCGACTCCGGCCTGCAGCACCTGGTGCAGCACCCGCAGGAGGGTGGGGCGGTCGAACGGCTTGTGCAACAGGACGCTGTCGCGGGGCAGTTCCTGCCCGCCGGGCGCCGGTCCGGTGGTGTAGCCGGACATGAACAGCACCGGCAGGGTGGGCCGGATCTGCCTGGTACGGGCGGCCAGTTGGGTCCCGGACATGCCGGGCATGACCACATCGGTGAGCAGGATGTCCAACCGGTTCTCGCTGGCGTCGACCAGGCGCAGCGCGTCCACCGGCGACGACCTCTCGTGCACCTGGTAGCCGGATCTGGTCAGGATGCGGCGAACCACCTCCCGGACGCCGTCCTCGTCCTCGACCAGGAGGACCACCTCACCGTTGCCGGCCGGTGGGTTGGTGTCGGGTCGCTGCGGGATCGACAACTGCTCGGCGGTCGCCGGCAGGTGGACCCGCACCGTGGTGCCCCGGCCGGGCTCGGATTCCAGTTCGATGTGCCCGCCGGCGCCGGTCACGGCGCCGTACGCGGTGGCCAGCCCCAGGCCCGTGCCCTGCCCGGGGGGTTTGGTGGTGAAGAACGGCTCGAAGGCGCGCTGCACGACGTCGGCCGCCATCCCGCAGCCGGCGTCGGTGACGCTGAGGCACACGAGTTCGGGGCCCAGCGGGGTCAGCCCCGGCCGCCGCAGGATCATGTCGAGGTTCTGGGTGCGCACCGTCAACGTGCCGCCGGACGGCATCGCGCCCCGCGCGTTCACGATCAGGTTGATCAGCACCTGCTCGATCTTGCTGCGGTCGATGGTGACGGACCGGAGCGCGGGGTCCAGGTCGACGACGAATTCGATGTCCTCGCCCAGCGTGCGGTGCAGCAGGTTCTCCGTGTCGGCGACGATGGTGTTGAGGTTCACGGTCTCCGGCCGGGACGGTTCCAGTCGACTGAAGATCAGCAGCTCCCGGATCAGCGCGGCCCCGCGCTCGGCCGCCTTGCTGATCCCCTCCACGTCACCCAGGTTGGCGTCGCCGGGGGGCAGCGACTCCATGAGCATGGCGCAGTAGCCGCTCACGACGGCCAGCAGGTTGTTGAAGTCGTGGGCGATGCCGCCGGCGAGGTGGCCCAGGGAGTCCAGGCGTTCGTTCTGCCGCAGTTGGTGTTCCAGCTGCTGGCGCTCCTGGTCGGCTACCACGCGGTCGGTGGTGTCGCGCAGGATGCCCTCGACGGCCAGCACGGAGCCGGTCCCGTCGCGCACGGCGGCGGCCCGCTGCTCGATCCAGACCAGCGCGCCGTCGCGCCTGCGCCAGCGGACGGTCAGCGGACCGGGTTCCGGCGACAACCAGGACGCTTCCAGGTGCGCCCGGTCCTCCGGCTCCACCAGGGAGAAGAGCAGGTCGGGGTCGGCGTAGAGCTGCTCCGGCGAATACCCGATGATCTTGGCGACGGCGGGGCTGATGTACTCCACCGCCGGTTCGGGCAGCCACCGGTAGCGGAAGACGATGTCCTGGGCGTGCTCGGCCAGCAGCCGGAACCGTTCCTCGCTGTCGCGCAACGCCGCTTCGGCCCCGCGCCGCTGCCGCCGGTCCGCGGCCTCGCGCAGCTCCCGCTCGACCGCCGGGACCAGCCGGGCCAGCCGGTCCTTGAGCAGGAAGTCGTGCGCGCCGGCTTTCATCAACGCGGCGGCGGTCTCCTCACCCACCTCACCGGAGACCAGGATGAACGGGACGTCCATCCCGGTGGCCCGCACCTGCTCCAGCGCCTCGTCGGCGCTGAACGCCGGCATGTTGTAGTCGCAGATGATGACGTCGGGCGCCCCGTGCTCCAGGGCCGTCGCCACGCCGGACGCGGTGTCGACGCGCTCGGACACCAGGTCGATGTTGGCCCGGCGGAACTGGCGGATGATGAGCAACGCGTCATCGTCGCTGTCCTCGATGATCAGCAGACGGATGGCCATCGGGTCACCCTTCGCCCCGCCACGACGGTGCCGGCTCGTTGACCAGCAGCCAGTAGACGCCCAGGGCCTTGGTGGCGTGCAGGAACTCGTCGAAGACGACCGGTTTGCGGACGAAGCTGTTGGCGCCCAGCCGGTAGCTCTCCACGATGTCGCGTTCCTCGCTCGACGTCGTCAACACCACCACCGGCAGGGAACTCGTCCGCGCGTCCGACCGGATCCGGTGCAGGACCTGCATTCCGTCGATCTTCGGCAGTTTGACGTCGAGGAGCACCAGCGCCGGACGCAGCGGCGGAGCGTCATCATCGGGCAGCAGGTGGCGCAGGGCCTCCTCGCCGTTGACGGCCACCACCACCTCGTTCTGGATGTTGTTGCGTTTGAACGCGCGGATCGTGAACATGACGTCGTCCGGGTTGTCCTCCACCAGCAGGATCGGGCCGTCGTTGGTCAACTGTCCCGCCCCGCTTCGCCGAACGTGAAGAAGAACGTGGCGCCCCGGTCCGGGGTGCTCTCCGCCCACACCCGGCCACCGTGCCGGTGGACGATGCGGTACACGATGGCCAGGCCGATGCCGGTGCCCTCGAAGTCGGCCGCCGAGTGCAACCGCTGGAACGGGTCGAACAGCTTGGCCACGTACCGCATGTCGAAACCGGCGCCGTTGTCGGTCACGCTGAAGATCTGCTCCGCGCCGCGCACGGCCGAACCCATCTGGATCACCGCGGGGGACTGCCGGGCGGTGAACTTCCACGCGTTGCCCAGCACGTTGTGCAACACCAGTCGGATCAGGTCCGGGTCCCCGGCGGCGACGAGGTTGTCGGCGACGACCGTCTCGACGTCGCGTCCCGGGTCGCTGTCGCGCAGTTCCGCCAGCACCTCGTGGGCCGTCGCGCTGAGGTCCACCCGTTCCCGGCGCAGCTTGACCCGGGTGGTCCGGGACAGATCCAGCAGGTCGTCGATCATCTGGGCCATCCGGGTGGCGTTCGCCTCGATCCGACCCAGGTACTGCCGGGCGGTGTCGTCCAGCCGGTTGCCGTAGTCCTCGGTCAGCACCTGGCTGAAACCCGCCAGCGACCGCAGCGGGGCCCGCAGGTCGTGGGAGACCGAATACGCGAACGCGTCCAGTTCGCTGGTGGAGGCCTCCAGTTCGGCCGTACGCTGCCGGACCCGCAGCTCCAACTCCTCGTTGAGCCGGCGTACCTCCTCCTCGGCCCGTTTGCGTTCGGTGATCTCGGTGGAGATGCCACAGATCGCGTACGCCTGCCCGGCGTCGTCGGTCAGCGGGAACTTGACCGTGATGTACGTGCGCGCGCCGCCCTCGACCGGGGTGGTCTCCTCCAGTCGTACCGGGGTGCCCAGGGAGATGGCCATCAGGTCGTTCTGCCGGAACGAGTCGGCGACCTCGATCGGGAACAGGTCGTGGTCGGTCAGCCCGACGATCTCCTCCCGGCGCACCCCGAACAGCCGCTCGTACTCCCGGTTGACCAGCAGGTAACGACCCTCCAGGTCGCGCATGTAGATCACCGCGGAGGTGTGGTCCAGCAACGCCATCAGCTGTTCGTGACCGACGTGCGCCATGTCCTGCAGCATCGCCACCCCCCGGGCGTCGCGTCCGGCACCGGTGTCAGGCATCGTCCACCTCCATCGGTCCGACGACCACCGTGCTGATGTCGGCCGCGGCGGCGTCGTCGTGGCGCACCGGCTGGGCCAGGGCCGCCGCCCCGCAGCGGCGCAGGGCGGCGAGCAGGTGGCCTTTGCGGGCGTGGGTGAGCTGGCCCAGGAAGGACTCGTCCATCCCGGTGGTGCCGCGGCGGTTGCTGACCAGCGGATGGTCGCCGGCGCCCTCGGCGTCCCGGGCGCGTTGCGGGTTGAACAGGAACCGCTTGCTGAGCATCAGGTGCCCGCCGGCGGCCCGGGCGTGCGCGGTCAGCAGCAGGTACCAGTCGACCAGCACCGGGTGCCGCACGACAAGTGCCCGCAGGTCGGCGTCGGCCAGCGTGGACAGCTTCTCCGGTGCCACCCCGACCGACTGCAACAGCGTCGCGGGCAGCGGCGGGCGGGCCATCAGGTCGGCGAGTTCGGCGCGCTCGGCGCCCAGCAGCGCCGGCATGAGCAGGTGTACCCGGGCGGCGTACCCGGGGTAGTCGATGCCGAGCAGGAAGTCGCGCTTGAGGGACTCGACGTCCAGGGCGCCGCTGGGCGGGATGTCGCCCACCTCCCAGTGCACCGCGAACTGGCGGAAGACGTCGAGGAAGTACTCCGGATGGATGCCCTCGCTGACGGGAGCGGCGGCGAAGTCCACGAACAGCTCGCGCAGCGCGTCGAGCAACGTCGCCGCCAGGCGCACCGCGCGTACCGCCGCGGGGTCGGTGAAGGCCAGGGTGCCGTCGGAGATCGGCTGCAGGAGGATGTTGACGGCGAGCTCGATCGTCTCGCCCTTCTTGATCAGCGCGAAGAACCGCTTCTCGCCGCCGTCGCCGGTGTAGCTGCGGGTCCGGCCGTCGTCGAAGACTCCCGGCAGGACGGCCAGCCGCTGCTCCCGCCAGTGCACCTCGGTGGTGGGCACATTCCACAACACCAGGGAGGCGTAGCTGTCGCGGTGGTAGTGCCCGGTGCCGGTACGGTCGGCCAGCGCGCCGAAGTACTGCTGGAACGGCAACCCGGTGGGGCCGGCTCGCAGCCCCGCGAACGAGGACTCCGGCACCAGTTTGCGTCGGGGGTCCTGTTCCTGGTGGTGGCGCGCCACCGAGGCGCCGGCCAGGCCGAGGCCCACCACCAGCTGTTGGGCTTCCCGGGCGGTCAGCCGCCCCGGATCGGGCAGGCCGGCCAGGACGGTGTCCGCGAGTTGGTCGACCACCAGGCTGGCCGGGGCGCTGTCGAACAGGACGAGCCGGTTCAGTCGGGGCAGTTCACCGTGGAACCATTCGGTCACCCGTTCAAGGACAGCGACCACGGGGCAACCTCCGGGAGTGCGCCGCCGGCGTATACGGTTTTATACGTGAATAACGGTCATTTTTACGGTAGCAGATCGGCCCGCTGATCCACCTCGGATCAATGACCTCGCTCCCGTCGCGACCCGGCCGGCCGGCGAATCGGGGATAGGCTCTGCCCATCGATCGGCCACAGCGACGCGTAGAAGCACCTCGAGGGGCCGCCCCGCCTCGGTCGCCCCTGGGTGGCGCCGTGCTACCGGCCGCCGGCCCGCCCCGCCGGGACACCCTGACCGCGGCGGCGGTGCGCGACCCGTACCTGCTCGGCCTGGTCGCCCTCGCCGCGCTGCTGGCGGTCTTCTTCGGGACCCACCCGGTGCGGATGGCGGTGGAGGTCGTCGTGTTCTGGCTGCTGCAGCCGGTCCTCGACCTGATGCTGTACGCCACCGCCCGGCGGATCGCCGCGGCTCCCGGGATCACCGGCCATCCGCGCAGGTTCTGGCGGGCGTTGAGCGTCGCCGGCCTGATACTTGCCGTCGGCGACATCCTGCAGGCGGCGACCGCCCTGCGGGACCCCGGGCCGCAGGCCGCCATGGCGGGCGCCCTGCAGACCATCTGCTTCGTCGGGGCGACCGGCTGGGTGGCCTGCGTCCTGGTGGGCTATCCACTGAAGTCGCGCAGCGGGCGGGAACGGCTGCGGTTCCGCCTCGACACCGCCACCGCCCTGGTCGCCGCGGCCGTCTTCTCCTGGGCGGTCACCGTCCGCCCCGACTCGCTGGCCCGCGGCGGGGTCGGGCTCGTCGGGGCGCTGCTGGGCACGGCGGTGCTCATCGCGGCCGCCTTCGCCATGGCCAAGCTGGTGCTGGACGGCGACGCCCCGGTCTCGCGGGCGGCGGCCGCACCGGCTATCGCCGGCATCGT
>DASVVF010000675.1:0-10532 GCA_036386695.1 Catenuloplanes sp.
CGGATGCTGGTCTGGCCACCCGGGCTGCGCGCCGGGCGGCGGCGGCCGCCGTAACACCGCCTGGAGCAGGGCTCTAAACTCGTAAGGCCAGCGGGAGTGGCGGAATGGCAGACGCGCCAGATTTAGGTTCTGGTGTCCGAAAGGGCGTAGGGGTTCAAGTCCCCTCTTCCGCACCGTACAGATTTGGTGTCACAGCCACCGGGTAGCTCGGCGCGCCCGGCAACGCGGACGCGGTCGTGTCGCTACATGAAGTTGCGGGTGTGCAGCGCCGACAGGGCGGCCGCTTCATCAGCCGGGAAACCCAGCCGCTCCAGGCGTCGCCGGCGGCCTTCGTCCATCTCGTCCTGCAGTTGCCGGACCCGGGCGTGTCCGGCGCTGACGGCTTGCGGCGTCCAGCCGCCCGCGGCCAGCACCACCAACGCGTCGAAGACGTCGTCGTTCAGGCCGGCGGTGTCCATCAGCGTGTCGTGGCGCCGCTCGATCGCGGCGCGCATCCGCCCGCGCAGCGCCGGGTCGGCCGCCGCGTGCCGGGCGAGGTGCGCCACCCCGAACAGGACGTGCCGGCGCTCGTCCTGTCTGGCCAGGGCGGCCACCTGGGCGGTCACCGGGTCGGGCGCGTACCGGACCAGGAAGTCGAGCAGGTTGACGAAGGTGCCCTCGCCGAGCACGGAGAGCAGGAACGACGCGAGCGAGAAGTCCGACTCGCCGACCAGGGTGAACAGGGACGCGCGCCCTCCGGCGCCGGAGGTGCCCAGCTCCGTGGACCGCAGCAGCGCCCGGCGGGTGAACACCTCCATGTGTCTCGCCTCGTCCGCGACCTGCACCGCGAGCAGTTGCACCACCTCACGGAAGTGCGGATGGATGCGGCCGAGAAACCGCGCCGGGACGATCAGGGCCGCCTGTTCGTTCTCGACGAGGTACGTCATGAGCTGCACGACGGCGGCTTCCACGTCGGGGGGCAGGTCGAACGGGGCGTCCCAGTCGACGGCGGTGGCCGGATCCCACTGCCGGGCGGCCGCGTGGGCGTAGAGGCGGGGCGCGAGGTCGGACCAGACGACCGCGCGTTCCTCGAACTCGAAGCGGGCGTCCGGGCCGCCGGCCTCGATCAGGGCGCCGCGGGCGGCCAGCCCCCAGGTGGGCTGCGGCCGGTCGAGAACCGCGCCGGGTGCGGGACTGCCGGCCCGTACCGCTCCGAGCCAGCGGTGGTCGTCGCGCGCGCCGCGGACCACGGTGGCGACCGGGCCGGCCGCTGCCTCGACGGGTGGCAGTTCGACGCGGTGGCCCTGGGCGCGGCACCACGCGGGGAGGTGGACCCGCAGTGCCGGGTGCCGTCCGGTCACGTCGAGCCGGGCGCCCGGTGGCAGCGGCGCCAGGGCCCGGCGCAGGAGCAGCTGGGCGCCCTCGTCGAAGCCCAGGCCGGCCAGGTCGAGCGTCACGGGCGGTAGCCGGTGGCGGTGACCCGCCCGGCGCGGTCGTAGAAGCCACCGGCGTCGACCGCGTCGGCGAGCAGCCGGTAGCCCTCCGTCCGGCCGTCCTCCCAGCGGGTCAGGCCCTCCAGGTCGAGCAGCGGGCGGACCTGGTGGTCGGCGTACGACATCGATCGCAGCAGGTCGACGAAGGCGGTGACCAGGCCGGGGTCCGCGAGGTCGACCACGCTCATGTTGCAGTGGTCGAACGGCGGGGTCTGGGCGACGATGCGGGTCGAGCCCGGCGCGAGGGTGCCTTCCCTGCCGAACTGCAGGTGGTTGGCGTCGAGTAGGCAGGCCGCGTCGACCTCCCCGGCCAGCAGCGCCCGAACGGCGTCGCGCTCGCCGCCGATGTGGTCACCGTGCAGCCCGACGCCGACGTCGAAGCGGCGGGCCTGGACGGTGATGCCCTGCTGTCGGAGGTGTTCCAGTGGGATCAGGGTGGCCTGCGGCGAGTCCACCGCGCCGGTTGCCACGGGTCGCCCGGCCAGGTCCGCCACTGTGGCTACCGGGCCGGTCGCGCGGGCCACGACGATCGAGGTCAGGTCGCGGTCGGTGTCGCGCATCACGACCGCCCGGACGGTGCGGCCGGCGGCGTCGGCCAGTCGCTGGGCGCGGATCCAGGCCAGCGGCGAGTTCCACGCGGCGTGGATCCGTCCGGCGACCAGGTCTTCGACCTGCCGTTCGTAGTGGGAGTAGAGCACGTAGTCGAACGGCAGTCCCGCACCATTCAGCCAGCGGCGGAAGCCGTCCCAGATGGTGACGACCTTGGCGTCGTAGGCGACGGCGCCCATGACCAGTGCGTCGCCCATCAGCGGCCGCCGGTGGGGGCGGCGTCGAACAGGGGCATCCCGAGGGTCAGTCGGGCGACGAAATCGGTGAGGGCCTCGGTGGTCGGTGCCATCACCCGGGCGGCGCGGGCGTCCCGGAACCGCCGTTCCACACCGAGGTCCTTGCGGAACGCCGCGCCGCCGCCGACCCGCATCGCGGTGTCGGTGACGGACAACGCCGCCTCGCCGGCAACCGCCTTCACGCCGAGCAGCAGCCGGGTCGCGTCCGGCCGACCGGCGGCCAACCCGGTGAGCACGTCGTTGAGCAGGGCGCGGGTGCTGTCGATGGTCAGCCGCATCCGCCCGACCTCCATGCGGACGAGCGGCTGCTCGGCGAGGGTCTGGCCGAGGTGCTCCAGCCGGGTGGCGCCGAGATGACCCACCGTCTCCGCGAGCGTGGCCTCCATCAACCCGATGCTGAAGGCCGCGTTGAGGACCAGGAACCAGGGCAGTGCGGTGTTCAGCGCGGTGTCGAGGCCGGTGCCGTCCGTGCCGAGCATCGCCTCGGCGGGCAGCGTGACGTCCTGGGCGCGCACCGGGCGGGAGTCGTTGCCCCGCAACCCCAGCCCGTCGAACGGGCCGTCGATGGTGAGCCCGTCGGCGTTCGCGGGCATGAGCCACAACGTCATCGGACCCGGGGCCGCGACGGGGCGGCTGGACCACACGTAGCTGTCCGCCTGGCCGGCCGAGGTGACCCAGCTCTTGCGGGCGGACAGCCGTACTCCGGCGGCGTCGCCGACGGCGGTGCCCAGCGGGGTCCAGAAGTGGCTGCGGGAACCGGCTTCCGAGAAGGCCAGGGTGCTCAGGTGGCGTCCCTCGGCGACCTCGCGTCGGACCTTGTCCGGGCCGTGGGCCTCGATGATGGACGCGGCCGCGTAGTGCATGAGCAGCACCATGGCACTCGAGCCACACGCGCGGGACACCCGCTCGACGACCCGGGCGGCGTCGGGCATCCCGAGGCCCGCGCCGCCGAGGTCGGCGGCGCTGACCAGGCCCAGCAGACCGATCCCGCGTAGCGCGTCGATCGACTCGCGGGGAAACTGCCCGGTCCGGTCCACAGCGCTCGCGCCGGGCGCGACGACAGTGGAGACGACGCGTTCCAGGTCCGCTTCGGATGGCGACGGTGTCATGGTTGCCCTTCGGAAAGTCATTCTGCCGTGTCGCCAACGACGGTAGGGCATGCCGCGGTGGGATGCAGACCCCCCATCCGGCGGGCCGGGGCGGCTGATCCGTGCCGCCACCCCGGCCCACCGGCCACCCGGGCCGCGGGACCTCAGCCCGGAATGCGTACCCCCACCACGCCCTGCGGGGCGGGCACCGCCGGCCCTTCGCGACTTCCGGCGGCGGAGACGGTGACCAGGGTCGTGCTCGTCGCGGCGCGGCGGGCGAACACGAAGCCGTCCGGGCTGGCGCCCAGCGGCTGCCAGAACACGGTCGACCCGCCGGGGGTCGGCACCGGGTACCGACCCAGCGGTTGGCCGGTCAGCGCGACGTGGAGCACCGCGGTCGGCCGGGGGGCCGCCGTCGCCACGTCGCCGGTGCCGGCGAGCAGGTAGACGCTGCGACCATCGGGCGCCAGGCTGGTCAGGTAGGTCGACTCGCCGCCGTGCAACTGGCCGGCGAGAGTCACGGTGAAGCGCCCGCCGGCGGTCGTGGACAGGGTGCGGGTCGGTCCGGTCTGGTTCGGGTCGGTGAACAGCACCGCGCCGTCCGGCAGGACGCCCACGGCCCTGGCACCGGAGGGGACGGCCGGCGTGGTCACCGCGCCGGTGCCCACGTCGAGCAGCCGGTAGGTGGCGTCGCCGCCGATGGACGGCTCGTCGAAGAGCAGTAGCCGGGTGGAGTCGGCCGACCAGGCGACGGCACCGAGGCGACGCTGCGGTGTCGGGTTCCCGACCCGGTGCACCCGCGTGCCGGTCAGGTTCCGCAGCAGGTACTCACCGGACATCGGGTAGCCGAGCCAACCGCCGTCCGGCGACAGGCTCAACGCACCGGCCACCGTCCCCTGTGGATTGGCGGGGACCACGAGCTGCGCACCGTCGGCGAGTACGACGTACGCGTCGCAGGCGCTCGCGCAGGGCGCGTAGGCGAGCACGGCCCGACCGACCGGGGCGGGCCCCAGCGTCTGCCGCTTCGCCGGTGGCTGGAGCACACCCGGGTCGGTCAACGTGACCCGCGCGGTGGAGGTGCCCGGGGGTGGTGTGGCGTCGGGCCGGACGGGCTGCAGGGTGACCACCGCCCCGAGGAGCCCGGCCAGCACGACCGGCGTCACCGAGGCGGCGGCCACCGTGCGCCGGCGGCGCCGCTTGGCGGTGCTGATCGCCCGCTCCAGATCGGCGTAGTTGCGGGCCTGGGCGTCCAGCTGCCGGTACGCGGTCACGGTCTGGTCGTTCACGGCATTACCTCCGACGGCTCGGCGCGTTCCAGCAGGTGGGGGTTGGCTCGACGCAGCCTGGCCAGAGCGTCATGGGTGTGGCGCTTGACGGTCCCGATCGAGCAACCCAGCTGCTGCGCGGTGGCCGAGTCCGGCAGGTCCTCGTAGAAGCGCAGATACAGGACCGCGCGTTGCCGTGGTGGTAGCGACGCCAGGACCCGGGCCAGGGTGACCTTCAGGGCCACCTGCTGGGCGACGTCGGTGCCCGCGGCGGGATCGGCGGTGGTGTCGATCGGGATCTCGGCGTAGCGCCGTCGGCGCAGCCAGGACCGCAGCTGGTTGAGCATGACCTTGCGGACGTACGCCTCGGGGTTGCCGCCGGACTCCACCCGCCGCCACCGGGCGGCGGTCTTCGCGAGCGCCTCCTGCAGGAGGTCCTCCGCGGCCTGGTGGTCGCCGGTGAGCATGAACGCGACTCTGGACAGCGCCGGCCCACGGGCGGCGGCGAACTCGCGAAAGCCCTCATAGGGGTCTGTGCGGTGCATCTGGCTCGCTTCCTCGCGACCGGCTGGTACTAGCTACAACCCCCGGATGCCCGCGAAAGGTTGAGTCGGTGGGCGCGGCCGGGGCGAGTACCGCCGGCACCAGCCAGCCGGCCAGGGCGACCATGACCGCCGGCGCCAACAGCGCCAGCCTCGCCGGCAGCGCGATGTCCACGACGACCGGTGCGAGCAGCGCCGCTGACCCGGCGGCCGCGGCGAACAGCCACGCCCGGGCGACGACGAGCGGGGTCACCGGACCGCCGGTTCCGAAACAGCCGCAGGGGGCGGTCGGCGCCCGGACCCGCACGACGGCGGTGTACAGCCCCAGAGCGGCGTAGCAGCCGGCGACGATCGCGAAGGCCGCCGCGGCCGCCCGCGGGGCGGCCAGCCACGCCGTGACCGCCACCGCCGCGGTGAGGGTCTCCGCCACCGCGACGGTGGTGGCGGCGGCGCCCCGCAGCCGACGGGGAACGACCGACTGTGTCGCCAGCACGGCGGCGAACGTGCCGCGGTCACGCAGGTGGTTGACGCCGCCCGCGATCAGCAGCAGCGCCGCTCCCAGCGCGGCGGTGACGACGGCGTGGGCGACGATCTCCACCGGGTCTCCTCACCACAGAAGCGGGTCGGTGGCGGCCACCATGGGTCAGGTCGGTGGCCGCCACCGTAGTGCGGGTGGTCAACCGATATGGAGGATTGTCACCACGAGCAGGGCCGTGAAGCAGGCGGCGGTGAGTTGACCCACCCGGCCAACGTTGATCCGCAGTGCGCCGTCCCAGGCGTTCGGCGACCCGCTGCCCGAGCGCAGCAGTGTCATCGCGGCCCGGCCGAGACCGAAGCCCAGGCCGGCCAGCAGGCCGGGGAGCAGGCCACCGGCCACCACGACGGCGATGACCGTGGCGTGCGGTAGTGACGTCGGCATGAAGGTCCGCACCCCGGTGCCCATCTCGAAGCCGAACTGGAGCGCGCCCTGGGTCCGGGCCTCCGGAATGATGTCCTGCGGGACGGCCCGGCCGTTCTGCGGCAGGCGCAGGGGCCGACCGAGCAGCTCGGCGACGAGAATGACGCTCAGCGCCAGCACGCCCAGCGCCAGGCGGACCTGATCCGGCACGATGGACAGCACGCCGGCGATCGCCCCCAGGACGAGCCCAGAGGTGAGAGCCCCCAGCAGCAGTCCACCAACGAAGTAACGCGTTTGTCCCCGCCAGACCGACGAGGTCAGCAACTCGGCTGAGTTGAAGCTTCAAACCGAGCCGGAGATGGAATACCCGGCGGCCACTCCCATGAGCACCCACGCGACGAACGGACCGGTCTGGCCCAGCGCCGCAAGAGCCACCGCGGGGATGGTGAGCAGTACGAGCAGCGCCGGTGGCGCCAGCGGATGGTACCGCCGCCGCAGCACCGGCTCGGCAATGCTCACAATCCCCAGCTACAGATCAGGAACACCGGCGACGCGCTTCCGTACTGGCGGTAGCCGTCCGCGCACCGGAACGTCTGGCGGTAGTGGTACCACCACCACGCGTTCCTGCCGTTGCACCGGGTGACCGGCCAGCTGCTGTAGGTCTGGCCGTAGTACTGCAGGAACCAGCCGTCGCCGCCGCAGTAGTTCGGGGAGTAGTCCGCGCCGGTACAGACGATCCCGTCGTAGCTGTAGATGTTGCAGTCGGTCCACTGGGTGCCGACCCGGGCGAGCGCCTTGGGCAGCAGCCGCTCCGGCACCGAGCTGATGACGCTGATCGCCAGTGCGGTGCCGAGCACGCCGGCGGTCTTGAGCAGGGACCGCCGGGGCATCCGGAAGGTGGCGTAGCCCCTGGCCCCTTTCAGGGAGCCGCCGCCCAGCCGGGTCGACTCCGCCTCCGCGTCGTCGAACGGAACGGCATCCCATTCACTACTGGTATTACTCGGCAGTGTTCGCATCGTTCTCCCCTGGCTGCTCGTCTGGTCAACTGACGGTCTGTCGCGCCGGCTCGAGGTCGAGCAGGCGGCGGAGGTCGTTGTCGGAACCGACCGGTTTCCGGAAGCGCTCGCCGCCGTCCGGGTCGTAGCGCAGCAACATGGGGGTGACGTCGACCCGGAGTTCGCCGAGCAGCACCGGATCGGCGATGACCTCGACGGCCGCACCGTCGACCCACGCCGCCGGCGTGGCGTCAGCCGACAACAGCACGATCCGTCCGGTGCGCTCGGACGCCGCCCGGGCCAACGCCAGCGCCCGCGCCTCACACGCCGGACAGTGGGTGGACACCGCCAGGACGAAGGTGTCACCGGGTGGGTCGGTCCGGCTGGCGAAAGCGGGCACCCTGGTACGCAGCGGCTGGACGACATTGGCCATCGCGGCCTGCAGGCCGCGCACGTCCCGCAGCAGTACGGCCACGATCAGCATGAGCAGTACGACGCCCAGCACGCTGAATACCATCAGCGAGTTGAAGACAGTTTGCACGTGCGTTCCCTCCTTCCCGGGTCAGGACAGTGACACCTGGATCGACTCGGCAAGGCGCATGTTCGCCGGGGAGTCCGGCTCGAAGAACCCGAGGTTGGCCACCGCGCTGCCGCCGGCGATCACGGCGGTGCGGCGGATGGAGCCGTCCTCCCGTGCCTGGTCGGTGCGCCACATGATCCCGCCGTCGACCCGCTTGCCAGCGTGCTTGGGCGTGCTCACGGTGGAGTCCTCGATGGGCATGACGGTGAGGGCGCACAGCCCGGTCAGGGTGTTGGCGGCCATGTTCAGCGCGACGGTCCCACCGGCGCCGCGCTTCGGGGCGAGCAGCAGCCCGTCCGGGCTGTCGGCCAGCTCGACCGTCGACACCGTCGCGGCGAATGCCTCGAAGGACACGTCCCGACCACCGACCGTCCAGTACAACTCGTGGTGCCGCCCGCCCCAGAGGAATGTGGTGAAGCTGTTCACCGGATCCTCGTAGGAGACCAGCGCCTGGCCGCGGAACCGCACCTCCCGTTTCGTGTACTGGGCCAGCCTGGCGGTGTGCCGCTGGACCGCCTCGAAACTGCCGACGGCGGCGGTGTGGACGACCGTCGTTCCCGACTGCTGACGCAGCCGCACCTTGAAACCCCACGGGCCGGCCAGTTCATGCGTGGAGCCGGATACATTGAGTTGCTTGCCATCAGGGCATAACACAGACACGACCCGTTCCTTTCAGTTCGACGACCGTGACCGGCCTGACGCTACTGAAGCGTTGTGGACGGAAAGGTTGTCGCGATGTTGTCGCGCCGATCGGCCCGCCCCCTGCTTACGCCCGACCGCCGTCGGAGCGGCTAAGTGTGCTGGTCAAGCGCTCTGTCAGATGTGCGACCGGCCACCTTCGACATTGCCGGTAATGCCCGCTGCGACCTGCGCCGACATTCGCATCGGGACTGCCCGGCCGATTGTCGACGCCGGCGCCCATGGTGGAAGGCGCTTGACAGCCATCAGTAAATGGATCGAGGATTCGGTGAAACCTGCACGGGGGCGACATGGTGACATTGCGGCTATTGGGCCCGGTGGAGTTCGGCGTCAACGGTCACATGGTTGACGTCGGGCCGCCGCAGCGGCGGAACGTCCTGGCGGCTCTCGCCGTCGACGCGGGACGGCCGGTGTCGGTGGAGACACTGGTGGAACGGGTATGGGACGGGCAGGCACCCGATGGTGCCCGTCGGGCGTTGCACGCCCACATAGCCCGGATCCGACAGGTGGTGCGGCACGGCGACAGCGGCCGGGAAACGCCGGTGCGTCTGCTGCGCCGGGGCGGCGAGTACCTTCTGGAGTTGGAGCCCGAGCAGGTCGACATGCACCAGTTCCAGCGCCTGGTCGAGCACGCCGGCCAGCCGCACCGTTCGGCAGTCGAACGCGTCGCCGCCCTGCGCGAAGCGCTGGCGTTGTGGCAGGGAGCGCCGCTGCGTGGGCTACCCGGGCAGTGGGCGGCACGGGTGCGGGAACGTTGGCGGCGACGCCGGCTCGATGTGCTGGTGATCTGGGCGGACGCTGAGTTGCGCCACCGCCCGGACGCTCCGATCGTCAGCGCGCTGCACGAGGTCGTTGACGAGTACCCGCTGGCGGAGCCGCTGGTCGTCGCGTTGATGCGTGCCCTGCACGCCGCCGGGCGCGGTGCGGAGGCGGTGGACTGTTACGCCACCACGCGCAGCCGGCTGGTGGAACAGTTGGGCATCGAGCCGGGGCCGGATCTGCGTAGCCTGCATCGGTCGATCCTGCGTGACGATCACCCGTCCAGCCTGGTGCTGGCCAGCTGAGCAGGACCCAGCCTGATCAACTGGCCAGCGCGATCAGCTGATCAGCGGCTCAGCCGGCGGTACCGCCGGACACAGAGGGGGAAGAAGACCACGGTGAGCAGCACCGGCCAGCCGACGGCCATCGGCAGGGCGTGCTGCGCTATCCACGAGTCGCCACCCCAGCCGGGGTTGCCGAACAGTTCCCGGCTCGCGGCGACCGTGGCCGACAGCGGGTTCCACTGCGCCACCGCGCCCAGCCAGCCGGGCATGGTCTCCGGCGCGGCGAACACATTGGACAGGAAGCCGAGCGGCCACACCAGGATCTGCACCGCCATCAGCGCCTCCGGGCCCGGGGCGACCAGGCCGAGGTAGATGCCGACCCACAGCAGGGCGAAGCGCAGCAGGAGCAGCAGCCCGACCGCGAGCAGGGCGTCGACCGTTCCGCCGTGCCACCGCCAGCCGACGGCGAGCCCGCCGGCGACCATGATCGCCAGCCCGAGGGTGGCGTAGAGCAGGTCGGCCACGGCCCGGCCGACGACGACGGCGGAGCCGGCCATCGGCATCGAGCGGAACCGGTCGGTGACGCCGCGGGCGGCGTCGGTGGCCACCGCGGCGAACGTGGTCTCCAGCCCGAAGACCATGGTCATGGCGAACATGCCGGGCAGCAGGAACTCGCGGTAGTCGCCACCGCCGGGCACCGACATCCCGCCGCCGAACAGGTAGCCGAACATCAGCACCACCATGATCGGGAAGAGCAGGCCGATCAGCACCTGGGTGGGCTGACTCGTCCAGTGGGCGAGGTTGCGCCGGGTCATCGTGGCGCCGTCGCGCACGCTCCAGCGCAGGTCTGCGGCCGTCATCGGGTCTCCTTCGCGGTCAGGTGGACGAACACCTCGTCGAGGGTGGGCCGGCGCACCGCGACGTCCTCGGCTCGCAGGCCGTGCTCGTGCAGGGCGCGGACCAGCCCGGTCAGCGCCGCGACCCGGTCGTGGACCGGCACGCTGACCCGGCGGGTGTCCGGGTCGACCGCCGGGTCGGCGTCCCCGGTCGCGCGCATCAGGTCGGCCACGGCCGGCAGGTCGTCGCGGTGGCGCACGACCACGTC
>DASVVF010000676.1:0-2123 GCA_036386695.1 Catenuloplanes sp.
GGCTCGTCGTCGACCACCAGCACCCGTACCGGTGCGCCGTCGGTGCGCCGTAACCCGCCGCGGGAGTCCCCGTTCACGGTCGTCATGCCTCTGATCTTCGTCGGGCCCACTATGCGCCCCCTGTGTCGATCCTGTGTACCACCTGTGTCCGGCCCCCGGCCGGCGGATGTTGAGGTTTGACCGTGGTGTCCGACGGGTAAGGCGCGCGCAGGCGAGCCGGGGAGGGGTCGTGTTTGGTTTCGCATCGACCGCCGCGGCGACGCTGGTGGTGGCCGCGCTCATCCGGCGGTACCGGGCCGGCCGGTCGACCCCGCCGACCGAGGCGAGCGCCCCGACCGCACCGGCCGAGGCGAGCGCCCCGACCGCACCGGCCGAGGCGAGCGCACCGGCCGCACCGACCGAGGTGAGCGCCCCGACCGCACCGGCCCCGCCGATCGTGCCGGCCGCACCGATCGCGCAGGCAGTACCGATCCCGCCCACCGCGGCGGCCGTGCCGATGGGGTCCCGGCCGGACCGGCCCTGTGTCCCGCCGGTGCGGCGGATGACGCCGCGACGGCAGACCCGGCGATCGGCCATCGTGGCGCCGAGTCGACCACGCGGTCGGTCCTGACCCAGTCCGCTGGGGCGATACGCCCGCTACGCCGCAACTGACAGTGCGGGATGCCCGCACATTGTGGGCGTAATGCCCGAATCCTCCGCTATCTCCCTCAGTTGTTCCGATGGGCACCCACTCGTGTTGCGGGGGGCCCGCCGGTCGGGGAGAAGAGTGGGAGAAAAATTCATGCCGCTTACGCTGTCGAGGACCCCGCGGGGTCCCGGGCGGGTCGCAGTGGGCCTGTTGGCCGCACTGGTCGTCGGGTTGACCGGAGCGGCGCCGGTGGCCGCGCAGCCGGCCGACGGGCCGGACGTGCGAGCGATCGCCGCGGCGATAACCCAGCTGACCGGCCGCACCGGCGACCTGAGCGTGAAGGCGGAGTTCGGCGTCGGCGCCAGCACCATCGCCACCGGTGACCGGCACACCTGCACCCTGAACTTCTTCGGTGAGCTGTGGTGCTGGGGGGCCAACGCGTCCGGGCAACTGGGCGTGAACAGCGCCGCGGCGGACTCCCTCGTGCCGGTCCGGGTCACCGCCCGGGCGCCGCTGGCCGGCCGGGAACTGCTCCAGGTCGACGCCGGCGCGGCGCACACGTGCGTGGTCGACGGGGACGGCGAGGTGTACTGCTGGGGCGAGAACGAGTACGGCCAGCTCGGCGTCGGCAACACCACCGACTCGCGCCGACCGGTGCGGGTGCCCGGGCTGAACGGGATCATCAAGGTCGCCGCCGGGGCCACCCACACCTGCGCCCTGACCAGCGGCGGGACCGTCTCCTGCTGGGGGCGGAACAACGCCGGCCAACTCGGCACCAACAGCCTGGCCCCGGACGTCGACACCCCGCAGGACGTCACCACCCTGACCGGCATCGTCGACCTCGCCGCCCACGAGAGCAACACCTGCGCGGTCAAGGACAACGGCACCGCGTGGTGCTGGGGCAGCAACGAGTTCGGGCAACTCGGCGACGGCAGCGGTTCCCCCCGGTCCCGGGTGCCCGTCGCGGTGGACCGCAGCGGGGTGGGCAACCCGCAACTGGGCCAGATCGATGTCGGCCGACGGCACGTCTGCGCCGTCGACGACGACGGGGCCGGATACTGCTGGGGCGACGACTCGGCCGGCCAACTCGGCGACGGGGGCCCGTTGAGTGGTTCGTCGGTGCCGGTGGCGGTGGCCGCCGGCGGTCGGGTGTTCTCCATCGTCGATCTCGGCACGGACACCACCTGCGCCACCGACCAGTCCTTCAACGTGTCCTGTTGGGGGGAGAACGCCGTCGGCCAGCTCGGCCTCGGCGACACCACCGACCGCGGCACCCCGGACACGGTGGCCGGCGGGGAGCTCGCCGGGCTGCCGCTGACCGCGCGCGACGGCGCGTTGCTGATCGAGGTCGACGCCAACTTCCGGCACACCTGCGCCATCGACCTGTTCGGCACGGTGTACTGCTGGGGCGCCAACGACCACGGCGAGTTCGGCGACCGTACCCGGGGCGGCAGCGCGGTCCCGGCCCGCGTCTCGCTGGGCCCCGGCCCGGTGA
>DASVVF010000677.1:0-4377 GCA_036386695.1 Catenuloplanes sp.
CGCGCCAGACGGGCCCGATACCTGCGGTGACGGCCTCCCCGCAAGCCACCCCCGGGTCGGCCGCCGACCGGGCAGCCGACCCGGGAACCGTTACGTTGGGACCATGGCCCAGTTCACCCGAGAGACGGCACCCAGCGGTGAGTTCGTCCGGCAGCCGAACCGCTTCACCGGTCGGGTCACCGCCGATTCCGACTCCCCGCCGGGTGGGGGACCCGACGCCCAGGGGCGTTGGCCCCTGGAAGCCGGCCGGTACCGGCTGATCTGGTCGCGGGCCTGCCCCTGGGCGCACCGCACGGTGATCGTCCGGCGGCTGCTCGGGCTGGCCGACGCGATCTCGCTGGGCACCGTCGACCCGATCCGCGACGAACGCGGCTGGCGGTTCACCCTCGACCCGGGCGGGCGCGACCCGGTGCTCGACATCGGCTTCCTGGCCGAGGCGTACCTGCGCACCGACTCCTCGTACACCGGCCGGGTCACCGTGCCGGCGCTGGTGGACACCCTCAGTGGGCGGGTGGTGAGCAACGACTACCCGCGCATCACGCTGGACTTCAGCACCGAATGGGCGACCCTGCACGGTCCGGACGCCGCCGACCTCTACCCGCCGGCGCTGCGCCCGGAGATGGACGAACTGATCGGGGAGATCTTCCGCGACGTCAACAACGGGGTGTACCGGTGCGGCTTCGCGACCTCCCAACCAGCGTACGAGGCGGCCTACCACCGGCTGTTCGACCGCCTCGACGCGCTGTCCGACCGGCTGGCCGACCGCCGCTACCTGATGGGGTCGGCGATCACCGAGGTGGACGTACGGCTGTTCACCACGCTGGTCCGCTTCGACACCACCTACCACGGGCACTTCAAGTGCAACCGCGCCAAGCTGACCGAACTGCCGGTGCTCTGGGCGTACGCCCGGGACCTGTTCCAGACCCCCGGCTTCGGCGACACCGTCGACTTCGACCACATCAAGCGGCACTACTACGGCACCCATGACACGCTGAACCCGACCCGGATCGTGCCCGCCGGGCCGGACCAGTCCGGCTGGACCACCCCGCACCGCCGTGGCTGACCTGGCCGCGGTGGCCGGTCGGGCCTCGGCGGCGGCGGCCGGCGCGCTGGTCATCGGCGGGACGCTGGCGGTGGCCGCCGCGGTGGCCGCCGGGCCCGGCACCGGCCTCGCCGGGTACGTCAGCGAGGCCGGCACCAGCACGTACCCGCTCGCCGGCACGTACCGCGCCGGGGTGCTCGCCATCGCCGCCGGACTCGCGGTGCTCGGCGGCGCCGCCGCGCCGTTGAGCGCGCTGGGCGCCGCCCTGCTCGGGGTGGCCGCCGTGGCCGCCGCCGTCTCCGGCGCGGTGCCGTGTACCGACCGCTGCCCGCTGCCCCCGTTCGAGGCGGCCACCGGCGCCGACCTGGTGCACGGCGGCGCCAGCATCGTCGGCGTGGCGGCCTGCGTCTTCGCCATGCTCGCCCTGGCCGCCACACCGGCCGCGAGAGCCACGCCCGCCGTCGGGCCCGCCGTGCGCCGCCTCGCCCTGGTCGGCGCCGGCGTCACCCTGCCGTTGTCCGGCGCCATGGGATTGGCCATGCTCTTCGCCGGCCGGGGCACGGTGACCGGCGCGGTGGAGCGCGCCCTGCTGCTCGCCGCGGCGACCTGGGTGGTGGCGACCGCCACGTTGCTGGTCCGCGCCGGCGGGTCACCGGCCACCCGCACCACACTGGAGCACGCCCAACCCACCGCCTCGACGTGGAGGAACGACCGATGAGCACACGCACCAGCCGGGAGATCCAGTTCTCCGCCCGCCCGCAGGGCTGGCCCACCGCCGACACCTTCCGGTTGGTGAAGGCGGAGGTTCCCGACCCCGGGCCCGGGCAGATCCTGGTCCGCAACGAGTTCATGTCGGTCGACCCGTACATGCGCGGCCGGATGAACGACGTCAAGTCGTACGTGCCGCCGTTCCAGGTCGGGCAGACGCTCGACGGCGGGGCGGTCGGCGAGGTGGTCGCCACCGGAGACGACCGGTTCGCCGTCGGCGACGTGGTGCTGCACGGGCTCGGCTGGCGCGACTACGCCCTGCTCGACGCGGGCCAGGCCCGCACGGTCGACCCCGGCCTGGTGCCGTCACCGTCGGCGTACCTGGGCGTGCTCGGCACCACCGGGTTCACCGCCTACGTCGGGCTGCTCGACATCGCCGCGATGAAGTCCGGCGACGTGGTGTTCGTCTCCGGGGCCGCCGGTGCCGTCGGCGGCATCGTCGGGCAGATCGCGAAGCTGCGCGGCGCCGCCCGGGTGATCGGCAGCGCCGGCTCCGCCGCGAAGGTCGCCCACCTGACCGGGAACCTGGGCTACGACGCCGCCTTCGACTACCACGACGGGCCGGTCGGCCAGCAGCTGCGCGCCGCGGCCCCGGACGGCATCGACGTGTACTTCGACAACGTCGGCGGCGACCATTTGGAGGCCGCGATCTTCGCGATGCGCGACTTCGGCCGGGCGGCGCTGTGCGGGGCGATCTCGCAGTACAACGCCGAGAAGCTGCCCGAGCCCGGGGTACGCAACCTGGGGCTGGCCGTGATGCGCCGGCTCGCCCTGCGCGGCTTCATCATCACCGACCACGGCGACCGGATGCGCGACTTCGTCGGCGAGATGGCCGGCTGGCTGCGCGACGGCAGCATCCGGCACGACGAGACCGTCGTCGACGGTCTGGAGAACGCGCCGGAGGCCTTCCTGGGTCTGTTGCGCGGCGCCAACCTGGGCAAGATGATCGTCCGCTGCTAGGGCCGGGTCGGGGTCCCGGTGCGGCCCGGGACCCCGACACCGCCGCCGGGGACGCCCCCCGGCCCGGCGGGCGCCCGGAGCTCAGGTGGCCGAGACGTGGCGGACGATGGCCAGCAACGACTCCTGCACCTCGTCGATGGGCCGGTCGGGTTGGAAGACCAGCCAGTCCACCGCCACCACCAGGCCCACTCCGAACAGGGCGGAGGACGCCACCCGCACGTCGAGGTCGGCCCGCAGGTCGCCGCTGTCCACGCCGGCCTGCAGGGTGTCGGCGATCACGCTGATCGCCTCGGCCCGCAGCAGGATGAGGGTCTGCTGCCATTCCCGGTTGGTGCGCCACATCTCGGAGAGCAGCAGCTGCGCGAAGGCCCGGTAGCGGCGGATGTACTCCAGCTGGGTCCGCACCAGCGCGGCCACGGCCTCGGGCGGCGTCAGTCCGGCCACCGCGTTGCGGAACGCGTCGGTGAGCAGCCCGACACCGTGCCGGAGCAACTCCTCGAACAGGGCCGTCTTGGAGTCGAAGTTGTAGTAGACGGTGCCCTTGGCGACCCCGGCCCGCAGCGCGATGTCCTCCACCGTGGTGGAGGAGAAGCCCTGCTCCGCGATCAACGCCACGGCCGCCTCGAACAGGCGCTGGCGGGTGTCCTCGCGCCGCCGGGACCGCCCATCGGCCGCCGCCCCGCCGGGTGCCGCCGCACCGCCCGGTGCCGACGCACTGCCCGGTGTCGCCGCCGCACTGCCCTGTGTCGCCGCACCGCTGTCCGGCACCTTGACCGAGCCTCCCTCAGAGCACCAGCACCGGATGCAGTTTGTCCGGGGTGAGCCGCCGGGACCGGCGGGCCACCCCGATGGTGAGGATAACCGCGGCGACGGCGAAGCCGGTCAGCACCGCCGCGCCCCTGACGACCGTACCCGTCGAGCCGCCGTCGACCGCGTGCCGCAGCGCCTCGACGACGTAGGTCATCGGCAGGTACGGATGCAGGGCCTGGAAGAAGGCCGGCGTGGTCTGTACCGGGTAGGTGCCGCCGGACGACGTCAGCTGCAGCATCAGCAGGGCCAGGGCGACGATCCGACCGGCCGGTCCCAGCGCCGCGCCGAGGGCCTGGATGATGGCCGAGAAGGTGACCGCCGCCAGCGCCATGATCAGCAGGGTGGCCACCGGGTGCACCGCCCGCAGGCCGAGCACCAGGGTCACCACGGCGAACAGTGCGCCGGCCTGGGCCAGCCCGACCGCCACGGCGGGCAGCCAACCGGCCAGCGCGACCCGGTACGCCGGGGCGCCGGACATCACGTGCCGCCGGTTGAGCGGCCGCAGCACCATGTAGCTGACCATCGCCCCCACCCACAGCGCCAGGGCGAGGAAGTACGGGGCGAACGCCACGCCGTACGTCGTCGCCGGGTGCTCGGTGGTGCGCCCGAGGGCGACCGGGTTGCCGAGGACGCCGGCCCGGGCGGCGGTGTCGCCGTACGCCGGGATGCGCCCGGCGCCGTCGGCCAGCCCGGACGCCAGCTGGCCGGCGCCGCTCTGCAGTTCGCCCAGCCCGGCGACCAGGCGGGCGCCGCCGCCGGAGAGCTGGGCCAGCCCGCCGTCGAGCTGCCGGGCGCCG
>DASVVF010000678.1:0-2246 GCA_036386695.1 Catenuloplanes sp.
GGTGTTCGGGGTGAAGTCCCAGCTGCGGGTGCCGGGGATGTCCACGATGTAGGCCCGGCTGCCGTCCGGATTGGTGATCACCCGGACGTCGAGCTGGGCGTCCTGTCCATTGCGGTGGTTCAGCCCGTTGAGCAGGTCACCGAAGCCCGCCGGCGGCTGTGTCATGGCGATGGAGTCGTCGGCGCCGCGCGAGATCACCTGGGGGGAGCCGTCGGGGTAGAACATACCGATGAGGTTCGCCGCGCCGGGCACGTCGGAAACCGGGGGCAGCAGCGGCAGGCCGCTGATCAGACCCGGGCCGGCACCCACCAGCAGGTCGACGACCCCGGGGTGGTCGGTGATCAGGCGCTGCCAGTCGACCTCCCCGCCGGCGAGGGTGTACGCGGCGACCGGGATGCCGAGGGCGGCCAGCGCGGGCAGGCTGACCGGCAGCGACTGGGCGAACGCGTTGCCGGCGACCCAGCGCATGCTGTCGAGTGCCTGCGCCCGCGCGGCGTCGACGGCCTGGTAGCTGGCGGCGGCGGCGCGCAGGGCGACAGCGCGTTGGCCGAACCCGACGGCCAGCATGCTCAGCCCCGCCCGGCCGTCCAACGCGCCGAGCAGCGCCGCCTCGAACCTGGCGACGCCCTGCGGGTTCAGCACCGCGGAGGCCAGCACGTCGGGGTCGGTCAGCGCCGCGTGGCACTGCGCGCTGATCGACGCCAGTTCCACGGCGAGTTCGTCACTGTGCTGTGCCAACGTGGCGATGTCCCGGTAGTGGGCGTCGGTGCCACCGGTGCCGCCGCTGATCTGCAGGTCGGGCCCGGTCACGGCGCCACCCGCAGCACGTCGGCCAGGTACGGCGCCAGCCACGTCCCGATCTGGTCCCGGGTGACCGGGCGCACCGACACCGGCCGGCGTCCGGAGCCGTCCGGCTCCGGGCGCAGGCCCAGCCATCCGCCGTCGTCGGTGGCCAACCAGACCACCTGCCCGACCACCACGCCCCGCTGCCCGGTGCCGGCTCCGGGGACGCTGCCGATGACCAGGCAGCGCAGCACTCCGCTGGTGCGTTCGGTGATCTGCCGGGCCAGCAGCGCCTCCGGCGGGCTCAGCTCCAGAGCGGCGACCGGGTGCTGCGGGCCGGCGCCGGCCGACAGGTCACGCGTCGGGGCGTACTCGGCCAGGGCCCGCAGCGGCAGCCACCCGACCAGCGGGGGTCGCGCCGCGGCGGCACCGCCGAGCGCCCGGGCCAACCGGGCCTCGGGGGTGCCCGGGTCCTCGACCAGCGGCACCGCCCGGATCAGCTCCCAGCCCAGCGCGGTCGCCCCGAACAGCGACAGCTCGGCGGCGCCGTCAGCCAGCGCGAACAGGCTGGCACCGAGCGGGCCGCAGACCGAATGCCACGACCGCGACCAGCGGTCGCCGAGCGACACGTCAATCTGGACGCTGACCGCCGCGCCGGTGAGGGTGGCCAGATTGGCCGCCACCGGCGCGGTCGGGCGTCCGGACCCGTTGCCGTCGTCGATGAGGATTCCCCGGTCGGACAGGGTCGCGGCCGCGGCCCGCAGCTGTGAATCGGCCACCTCCACGGTGTCGAAACCGGGCGGGAGGGTGGCACCCACGCTGTCGAACAGCAGCGCCAGCTCCGCGGCGTTCAGCGTCAACCGGTGCCCGGTCAACGGCGCGGCCACCGGCGCCACCTACAGCACCCCCTTGTCCTGCATGAAGCGGCCCACGTCCAACCACTTGCGGTCACCCGGCGCCGGCAGGTCCGCCGGCCCGATCGGCCAGCCACTCCACGGCGGGTCGCTGATCAGTCGCCGTACCGTGCGTCCGGCGGCGTCGACGGCGTCCTCGACCCGATCGACCAACCCGCGCGCCTGCCGTTCGAACCAGGCGGTCGCCTCACGCTCGAAGCGGGCGATCATCGCCAGGGTCTCCCGGACCTCCTGGGCGTGGGCCCGCAACAACTCCGCGGCACGCTCCAGCTCGGCCGCCGCCCGGTCCGCGTCCGTCCGGTCGCGCGCGACCCGATCGCGGTACGTCCGCGCCGAGGCTGACACCCACCGGGCGGCGTGCCCCCGCCGGACATGATCGTCGGCGTGCTGGCGGATCTCCGTCGCCCGGGCCCGCAGCCGGCCGGCCAGTCGATCCAGTGCGTCCGGATCGCCGTACAACGCCACGCGTCCTCCGTTCGGAGACATCCCCGTCCCGACCCGGGGCGCACCCCGGGCACAAGCTGTCGTCCGCGGATCCTAGGACATGTC
>DASVVF010000679.1:0-15760 GCA_036386695.1 Catenuloplanes sp.
CAAACGAGCGATACTTCTCCATCGCCACGTTGAACACCAGATAATGCGGCTCATCACCGGCCAGGCCCTTGTGCATGTACCGGATCCGCGCCACGGCGGCGTACAGCACCAGCGACAGCACTCCCAGCAGCGCCGCCACACCCCGGTCGCTGAACCGTAGGCTGCCGCCCGACCCGTCGTCACCGGCCGACGGGGGCGTGGTGTCGCGGCCAACGCCCGCCTGCTCCCGGCGGGGCGTGGACGAAAGCACGGGCGCTGCGGGCTGACTCATGGGGTGAGAGACTAGCCGGCGCCGCACCCGGCTTCAAAGAAGACCGCCGATCGCGCGGACCGGGGTCCGGCACCGGGGACGAAGTCGTGCGTCCCGGTCTGAAAGCGCCCTTTCCCCCCGTACCGGCGCAATTCCCCGCGCACAGCGCCGCTGCCGGCCGCCGGCGGCCGAACCGACCGGACCGACGGTCGCGCATCCCGCGAACGGCTTGAAACCCGGCACAGCGCCAGCCGGTCCGAGGGGCGGCCCATGAGCCGCCGAGCACCCCGATCCGGCGGTCTTTGCCCTGCTCACCAACGCCCGGCGGTCGGGTATGGTCGTAACCGTCCGGCCGGTGACAGTTCCCCACCGTGGCCGCCGCCGCCCGCCACCCGCGGGTCCGCGACTGCCACCCCGGGCGGCAGCCCGCCCCGCCAGCGGCAGCCGATGTCCGCACGGATCCTCGGACTGTGCCGCTGTGGGCGCTGGTGGTCCTACCGAGCGGAGTGTGGCGTGGCACGGCAGCGACGTACGGCGCCCGGCCTGTCGCGGGTGGCGCCGCCCACGGCGGCGACCGTCGGTTCGTTGCTGGCCCAGATCATCAGCGAGCGCGCGGTGTTCCCGGTGTTCCAACCGATCGTGGACCTGGCCTCCAGAAAGATCGTCGGAGCGGAGGCCCTCGCCCGCGGGCCGGCCGGCTCCCCCCTGGAGTTCCCCGACGCGCTGTTCCGGGCCGCCACGGAGGCGGGCGTGTTGACCGACCTCGACCAGATCTGTGTGACCCGGGCGTTGCGGACCGCCCAGGCCGCCGGACCCGCGGTGCCCTCGTTGGTGTTCGTCAACGCCGAGCCGGCGGCGTTGCATCGACCTCCGAGCCTGGAACTGCGCACCGCGGTTGAGGACAGCGACCAGTTCCGGATCGTGTTGGAGTTCACCGAGCGGGCGCTGTCCGCCGCCCCCGCCGCGCTGTTGCACGTCGCCGACCGGGTGCACGCGTCCGGCGACGCGGTGGCCCTCGACGACGTCGGCACCGACCCGCTCTCCCTGGCCTTCATGCCGCTGGTGGAGCCGGAAGTGGTCAAGCTCGACATGCACCTGCTGCGCTCCCCGCACGATCCCGGCACCACGGCGGTCGCCGCGACGGTGTTCGGCTTCGCCGAACGCACCGGTGCGACGATCCTCGCCGAGGGGGTGGAGACCGAGGACGACGCGGCCAACGCCCTGGCGTTGGGCGCCCGGTGGGGTCAGGGCTGGTTGTTCGGGCGCCCCGGGCCACTGGCCGCGATCGCTGGACGGCCGGTCGACCGCGGGGTACGGCTGCGCCCGCCGCAACCGGGGCTGCGCAAGCCTGCGGGCACCCCGTTCGGGTTGGCGTCCACGAGGAACCCGGTCCGGACCGGCGACCCGTCGATGATCGGCTCCGTGATCGCGTACGTGCTCACCCAGGCGGCCGGCAGCGGACCGCACGCCATGGTGCTGGTGTGCGCGCCCAACGACCCCGGACAGCTGCCGGCCTGGCTGCCGCGCCTGACCGCGCTGCGCGCACACGCCGGGTATGTGGGACTGCTCTCGCCCGCACTGCCACCGGGCCCGCACCCCATCCACACCGCCCGGCTCGACGGCGCGGACCCGATCGGCTCCGAGGCCACCCTGGCCGTACTCGGCCCGCACATGGCGATCGCGCTGTGCATGCGCCGCGCCGAGCCGGCCGGCAGCGAGCCGGGGACGGATTTCGTGCTCACCCAGGACCACGACATGGTCCGGGTGATCACCCGGATGATCATGCAGCGGTTCCACCGCTGACCGGGCGCGATGGTCAGGCGGCCGCCCGCCCGGTTGACGGGCCGCGCCGCGGTCGGGCGTACCGGTGGGAGCACCCGGGCGGACCGAACGGCCCGCCCGGCTCCCACATCAGGTCCGGCCAGCCGCGCCCGCACAGATCCGCCGGGTCGGCGCAGGACGACCACCGGTCCAGCAGGTGTGCGTAGAGCACGACGTCGGCCGTCGTCACCGTCGGTGACTCGACGGACGCCCGTCGCCCTACCTCGAGCGCCAGCTGCCGGGCGGCCCCAAGGTACGGGCCGATCTGCCGGCCGGCGGCGACCAGCTCCCGCAGGTACGGCGACGGCCTGAACTTCCACGTCCGCACCCCTGCCCAGGCGGTGGCGTCGGTCAGCTCCGCCGGGAAGGCGTTGTCATCATCGGGCACCTCCGGCAACCGGGTGACCGGGGCATCGGTGGCCCTCGTCGCACCGCTGGCCACCAGGCTCAGGTACAGGCGCAACCCTTCCTGGATGAGGGGACGCCAGGCGCCGGCGGTGCCCTGCTCGTCCAGGGTCGCGGCGGCCGCGGTGACGGCGAAACCGACGAGCATGTCGCTGGCGGCCAGGTCCAGGCCCCCGGTGATATCCCAGACGTGCCCCTGGACCGCGTCGACGACCGGCAACTGATCGCGGATGCCGCCCTGCCCGAACCAACCCCTGCTGGCGCGGTCGTCCAGCAGGAGAGCGTCGAGGGTCGCGAGATCCTCCCAGCCCACCCGCTGGTCCAGCTCCGCGCAGATCACCTGGGCGACCTGGCGGTACGCGGTACGGAGGGCCAGCGCGCGGGGGTTCCAGCCGGCGGTCACCGGCAACGACCGGGGGGCCAGGAACTTCTTGTGCCGGCGGTACATCGCGGACGCGACGAGCTCGCGCCGCTCGGCCCGGCCGGCGAGGCAGTGGCGGTAGGCGTCGAGTGCCTGGGCGATCCGGTGTCGGGGCAACGGCAACCATTCGTACGGCCAGTACGGGTGCGCGTCAGCGCTGAGGAAGGAATCCACCAGCTCGCGGCCGGACCGCTCCGCGCCGCGCGCCCGACGCTCGCGCTCGACCGGGTCGGCGTGCCGCACCGTGGAACGGTAGTCGTGAACGGCCGCCTCGACGACGTTCATCCGACTGCTCCGGGGCCCAGCACGACCGCGGTCGCGCGGCGGCACACCCCCGGGTCGATTCCGTAGCTCATGTCGTCCCCGTCCCGACGCGACGCGCCTCACCCATGGCCGGTCACCAGCCACATCGGCGGCAGCCGGCGACACCTGAGGCGAAGCGGCGCGCGTCGATATGGACCGCGACGGCGGGTGGAAACCGCCGCGGAAAAGGGGGTCCCCATCACCGTTGCATTCCAGTACGCTCCCCCGGAGCCGAAACGTGTCCGCGCCATCGGGTGGCGACGCGTGATGACCAGGGAGAGGAGCCGGCCGTGCGCTACCACCGCATCGCTGTGGTCCTCCCGGTGTCCCGCTACGACGTGATTCTGGTGTCTTCGCCGGTGTCCGGTGCCAGCTGCGCGGCTGACACCGGCCGTCCGTGACGAACCCCCTGAGCCCGTTCCCGCCGGTCTAAGAGCCGGCCGATCCGTCGTTCCCCGCGGCTGTGCCGTCGGTGGGCGTCGGCGGGGAGCTGTGCCGTCGGCCCGAGTTCGGCTGACCGCACCAGGGTGGTGTCCGTCCGGAAATCGCGCCCGTCGATGATCAGATCACCCGGAAAGGCCACCGGCCGTGCGTACCCACCTGCCCCCCAACCTCACCAGCCCGTTGACCCGCATCCGCAACCTGGGCATCCTCGCCCACGTCGATGCCGGCAAGACCACCCTCACCGAACGGATCCTGTACGCCACCGGCGCCACCTACAAGCGTGGCGAGGTGCACGACGGGACGACCGTCACCGACTTCGACCCACAGGAGCGCGATCGTGGGATCACCATCTTCTCCGCCGCGGTCAGCTGCACCTGGGACGGACACCAGATCAACCTGATCGACACCCCGGGTCACGTCGACTTCGCCGACGAGGTGGAACGCTCGCTGCGGGTCCTCGACGGCGCGATCGCCGTATTCGACGGGGTCGCCGGCGTGGAACCGCAGAGTGAGTCGGTGTGGCGGCAGGCCGACCGGCACGCGGTGCCGCGCATCGCCTTCGTGAACAAGCTCGACCGCGCCGGTGCGGATCTCGACACCGCCGTGCGGTCGATCCGCGAGCGGCTCCGGGTCACCCCCCTGGTGGTCCAACTGCCGATCGGGAGCGAGGACGGATTCACCGGGGTGGTCGACCTTGTCCGGATGCGCGCGCTGATCTGGGTCGACGGTGCGCAGGCGGGCAGTGTCGGTCCGGTGCCGCAGGCCCTGCTGGCGGAGGCGCACCGTCGCCGACGGGCGCTTGAGGAGGCCGTGGCGGAACTGCACGCCGGGGCGTTGGCGGAGTTCTGCACCCGGTCGGCGATCTCGACGCCGACGTTGACCGCGGCTCTGCGCGCGGTGACCTGCGCCGGTGACGGTGTCGTGGTGCTGTGTGGTTCGGCCTACCGCAACCGGGGCGTCGAGCCACTGCTGGACGCCGCCGTGGCGTACCTGCCGTCACCGCTGGATGTCCCGCCGGTGGAGGGCACCGCCGACGGCGAGGTGCGGCAGCGGACGGCGGACCCGGCCGGGCCGGTGGCCGCGCTGGTGTTCAAGGTGCAGTCGACCACCACGGGGCGGTTGACCTACCTGCGGATGTACTCGGGAACGATCCGGAAGGGAGACACGGTGTTGAACGCGGGCACCCGGCGCACCGAGCGGATCGGCCGGATCCTACGGATCCAGGCCGACCGGCACACCGACGTCGCGCAGGCGGGCGCCGGTGACATCGTCGCCGTCATCGGACCCAGGGCCACCCGCACCGGGACCACCCTGTGCGCGCCCGACGCGCCCCTGGTGCTGGAACCGACGCAGCCGGCCGACCCGGTGGTATCGGTCGCGGTGGAAGCCCGCCGAGGTACCGACACCGACCGACTGGCCGGGGCGTTGGCCCGCCTGGTCGAGGAGGATCCGTCGCTGGTCGTGCGGACCGACCCGGAAACCGGGCAGACCGTGCTGTCCGGGATGGGGGAACTGCACCTGGAGGTCGCGGTGGAGAAGGTCCGCCGGGCCCACGGGCTGGAGATCAGCGTCGGCCGGCCCCGGGTGGCGTACCGGGAAACCGTCACCCGCGGGGTGTCCGGGCTGCTGTACCGGCACGTCAAGCAGGACGGGGGTGCCGGCCAGTTCGCCCACGTGACGCTGGATGTGCGGCCGCTGCCGATCGCCTCCCCGGAGGTGGCCGACGGCCACGGCACCACCGGCGAGGCGGGCTTCGCGTTCCGGTCCACCGTCGTCGGCGGACGGGTGCCGGCGGAGTACGTCCGGGCGGTGGAGGCCGGTTGTCGTGATGCCCTGGCCGAAGGACCGTTGGGCGGGCACCCTGTCACCGGTGTGCGGGTCACGTTGACCGACGGGGCCACCCACCCGAAGGACTCCTCGGACCTGGCGTTCCGCACCGCGGGTCGGCTGGCCCTGCGACAGGCACTGCGGGCCAGCGAGATGGTGCTCCTCGAACCGGTGGTCGAGGTGACCGTCACCGGGCCCGACGACGCCGTCGGCGCGGTACTGGGCGATCTGGCCGCACGACGCGGGCAGGTCACCGGCTCGACCAGCCGGGCGGGCACGGTGACGCTCACCGCGACCGTCCCACTGGCGGAACTGTTCGGCTACGCGACCCGGTTGCGTAGCCGGACCCAGGGCCGGGGCACCTTCACCACCCGGGCGGCGGGTTACACCACAGCGCCCCGCACACCGCCCGGCGCCACACCGGCCGGCTGACGGCAGGGGCGCCGGGCGCGCCCGCCCGAGCCGACCGGCACCCGCGGTCCGCGGGGACTTCGCCCACCCGCGCAGTCCCCGCTGACCGCACGGGTCGTTCCGGGCGACAACCCGGAGCTTCCGACACCGGCCACAGTGGTGGACACCATCTGCTTGGATGTCGAACATGGCGGATCCGATCGGGACCATCAGTGCGGCGGCGCTCCGTGGGCACGTCCGGCAGTTGACCGCCCACGGGCCGCGCCACCGCGACAACCCGGCCGGGGTGCGGGCCTCCCTTGACCACCTCACCCGCAGCCTGTCCGACCTCGGGTACCCCTGGGTGCTCGAACGGTACGGCGACGCCCCCGACGAGGTGAACATCGTCGCCGGCCTGACCGGCACCGGGGACCGCCCGGCGCTGGAGATCGGGGCGCACTGGGACTCCGTCGCGGACTGCCCCGGGGCCGATGACAACGCCAGCGGCGTGGCCGGGCTCCTCGAACTGGCCCGGGTGTTCGCGGCGGCCGACCCCCCGGCGCGCACGCTGCGCTTCTGTGTCTTCGGCGGCGAGGAGAACCCGGCGCCGTTCGCCGGCAGCCGGGCGCATGTGGCCCGCCTGGACGCCGACGGACCACCGGTCGACGGGGTGATCGTGCTGGAGATGATCGCCTACCGTGACCGACGACCGGGTACCCAGACCCTGCCGGCGGACATGGCCGCGGCGATCGGCGATCCCGCCGCGTTGCGCGCCGGCGACTTCATCGCCGCGCTGGGTAACGTCGAGGCCGCCGACTACCTGGCCGCCATCCACGCCGCGGGGCTCGCCCAACAGCCGGCGCTGCCGGTGCTCCCGCTGAGCCTGCCGGTCACCCACACCGCGGACGGTGCCCGCAGCGACCACTATCCATACTGGCTCAGCGGCCGCAAGGGTGTGATGGTCACCGACACCGCCAACTTCCGCAACCCGCATTACCACCAGCCCACCGACACCCTGGAGACCCTTGATTTCGCGTTCGCGGAGTCCGTCACCCGGGTGATCGCGGCGGCGGTGCAGACTCTGTCCAGGTAGCGGAAGCGTCCGGCGGCGCCGGCCCGCCGGCCCGCCGGCTGCCGGTCGAAACTGCGGACCCCGGTGCGGCACACTGGCCGGCATGCCCGCCGTTGCCCGCAGCGCCACCGACCTGACCACCGCCATGCGCGAAGGCCGCCGAATGAGATTTCTGTTCTTCTGGGGCCACCGGCCGCAGCGGGACGGCAGCATCGGATCCGGCTGTCTGAGCCAGTGGTGGCCGGCAGCGTTCACCGTCGACGGGCTGCGGTTCACCACGGCGGAGCATTACCTGATGTGGCGCAAGGCGACCCTCTTCGGCGCCGACGACATCGCGACGGAGATCCTGGCGGCCCCGCACCCGCACGCGGCGAAGAACCTCGGCCGGCAGGTCGCCGGCTTCGACGAGCAGCGCTGGGTGCGGCACCGGTACGGCATCGTGGTCGCCGGCAACCTGGCCAAGTTCGATCAGCATCCCGATCTGTGGACGTTCCTGCTCGGCACCGGCGGGCGGGTGCTCGTCGAGGCCAGCCCGGTGGACCGGATCTGGGGCATCGGCCTGGCCGCGGACGACCCGGCGGCCGCCGATCCCGGCCGGTGGCCGGGGCTGAACCTGCTCGGTTTCGCGCTGATGGAGGTCCGGACGGTGCTGCGGGACCGGGACCAGTCAGGTGGATAGGCTGCCGATGGTCACCATCGCGCCCGGGCGGGTGACGTTGTCGGATCGGCGCACGCGGCGCAGCTGGCCGGTCGAACTCGGGCCGTACCAACTGGCCGCGGTCCCGTTGACCCAGCGCCGGTACGCGCAGGTCACCGGGCAGTGGCCGAGCGCCGCGCGCGGCGACCGGTTGCCGGTCGAGAGCGTTTCGTGGTGGGACGCCGTCCGGTTCTGCAACGCGCTGTCCGAACACGAGGGGCTGACGCCCGGGTACGCCCTGCCCGCTGACGGCGCCGGCGTCGAGTGGGACGCCGCCGCTGACGGGTACCGACTACCCACCGAGGCCGAGTGGGAGCACGCCTGTCGGGCCGGTACGACCGGCGCCCGGTACGGGCCCCTCGACGACATCGCCTGGCATCGTGGCAACTCGCACGAACGGATCCACGAGGTGGGCGGCAAGCAGCCCAACGCCTGGGGTCTGCACGACATGCTGGGCAACGTCTGGGAGTGGTGTTGGGACATCTACGACGCCGAGGTCTACGGCACCTACCGGGTGCTACGCGGTGGCGGCTGGTTCGACGAACACTGGAGTTGCCGGGCCTCGGTGCGCCGCCGCAGTCACCCCACGTTCCAGATCGACGACGTGGGATTCCGGGTGGCGCGTTCCATCCCGGCTGGGTGACCCGCAAGATGTCGGCACCCGGGGGTGCCGACTCCCGGCGGGACCACCCATCCGGCCGCTGAGATCCCGCGCAGGTCGCTGTCGACGCACACCAGCTTCCACGGCCCGGTGGCGCTGGAGTCGCTGTCCTCGGCCGCGTCGATCAGGGCCTGGCAGGAGGCGAACAGGGTGGCCACCGGCGCGGTGGTGAACTCCTCATCCTGACTGGTCCCGCCCCATCCCACCTGGGCGAACAGGGCGAGGCTCCGGTACACCAGGTGATAGTTGATCGCGTACGAGTCGGTGCCGTGCCGGGCCTGGCTGACCGCGACGTAGTCGGCCACCGGACCGGTGAGGACCTCCCGGGCCGGGTCCTCGAACAGGTACATGTCCATGGCGGAGATCTGCCGGGTGGACCAGCACCCGCTGCCGATCTCCCCCAGGGCGGGGCGTAACGCGGTCGGCATCGGCGGCTGCGGCAGGTTCTCCCGCCGGAACGCGGCGGCCATCGCCGCCCAACCCCGCGGTGTGCCATCGGCGGTTGCCGCTGCCATGAAACGGGCTCCCTTCGCCGCGCCACGCCGGTCGCAGCCGTCCGGGCAACGGCCCGGCGCTGACCGACCGGGCCCGGGTGGTGTCCCCCGCCCAGTGTGCCGTCCGGGGGCGGGCATTACGCCGGGTTCGGTGGTCGCGGCCGCCGGCTGACGGCGACGTCCGCGTCGTTGCGGGCAGGTCGACCGTTATAGCCCAGAAGGCGCCGAATGGAACGGCCGAATCGCCAGCGTGCCGGGCCCACCGCTTGCTGGAATTGCCGGGGGGCGAACAACTGCGCCACCGGCCGCCCGCACCGAGGAGTGATCATGCTGCAGGTGCACCGCGCCGAGCGGGCGGACGAGTTGGCCGAGGGCCTCGCCCGGCTGCTGCGGGAGCCGGTCGCGGATCCGTTCGTCGCCGAGGTCGTCAGCGTCCCCGCCAAGGGGGTCGAACGGTGGCTCACCCAGCGTCTGTCGCACCGACTGGGTACCGACCGGCGTGGCGACGGCATCTGCGCGAACGTGGTGTTTCCGGCCGTGTCGGCCGTGGTCGGCGAGGCGGTCGCCGCGGCGGGCGGGCCGGGCCGGCCGGACGACCCGTGGCAACCGACCCGGCTGGTGTGGACGCTGCTGGACGTCATCGACCGGTGCGCCGGCGAGCACTGGTGCGGCGCGCTGGGTGGCTACCTCGGGGTGTCCGACGGTGACCAGATCAGGCGCGGTCGGCGGTACGCGACGGCGCGGCACCTCGCTGAGCTGTTCGACTCGTACGGCCGGCACCGCCCGGACATGGTCACCGCCTGGTCGGGCGGTGCGGATCTGGACGGTGTCGGCGGTTCGCTGCCGTTTGACCTGCGCTGGCAGGCGGAACTGTGGCGGCGGCTACGGCAGCGGCTGGCGGTGCCGAGCCCCGCGGAGCGGCTGCCGGAGATCTGCCGGGTACTGCGCGAGCACCCCGAGCGGCTGGCGCTGCCGCCGCGGCTGTCCATCTTCGGTCTCACCCGGCTGCCGAACCTGCACATCGCCGTGCTGGCGGCGCTCGCCGAGCGTCGCGAGGTGCACCTGTGGCTCGCGCATCCCTCACCGGTGCTGTGGGACCGGGTACGGCCCGACGCCGTGGCCCGGGGGCCGCTCGCCCGCCGTACCGACCCGACCCGCCTGGTGTCCCGCCATCCGCTGCTGTCGTCGTTGGGCCGCGACGCCCGGGAGCTGCAACTCGCCCTGGCGGCGGTGGGCGCGCCGACCGTCGAGCACCACCACCCGTCCGGGGCGCCCCCGGACACCCTCCTCGGGCGCCTTCAGGGTGCCCTGGCCGGCGACGATCCGCCGGAGGGCACCGATCGCCCGCTGCTGCACCCGGCCGACCGCAGTGTGCAGGTGCACGCCTGCCACGGCGTGGACCGCCAGGTGGAGGTGCTGCGGGAGGTCGTCCTCGGCCTACTCGCCGAGCATCCGGACCTGGAGGCGCGCGACGTGCTGGTGATGTGTCCGGACATCGAGACGTTCGCCCCGCTGATCACGGCGTCGTTCGGTCTGGGCGGGGCGGGCCCCGGCCATCCGGGTCACCGGATCCGGGTCCGGCTGGCCGACCGGGCGCTGCGGCAGGTCAACCCGCTGCTCGGGGTGGTCGCCCGGTTGCTGGAGCTGGCCGACTCCCGGCTGACGGCGGCGCAGGTCCTCGACTTCGTGGCGGCGGCACCGGTGCGCCGCCGGTTCCGGTTCGACGACGATGACCTCGAGCGGCTGCGTGACCTGGTGACCCGGTCGGGCGTGCGGTGGGGTCTGGACGCCGAGCACCGCTCCCGGTTCCAGTTGGCCGCGATCCGGCCGAACACCTGGGCCGCCGGCCTGGACCGCATCATGCTCGGCGTCGCGATGTCCGAGGACGACGACCACTGCTGGATCGACACCGCGCTGCCACTGGACGATGTGGACTCCGGCGACGCGGACCTGGTGGGCCGCCTCGCCGAGGTCGTGGACCGGCTGGGTACGGTGCTGGTCGCCCTGGCCGGTGAGCACCCGCTGACCGGCTGGCTGGCGGTGCTCACCTCGGGCGTCGACGCGCTGACCGCCGTCAGCGACGGGGACGCCTGGCAGGCGGCCCAGGTCCGCGCGGAACTGGCCGACGTGGCCGCCACGGCGGCGGGCCCGGCCGCGGACGTCCGGCTGGGTCTGGCGGACCTGCGGTCGTTGCTGGGTGATCGGCTGCGTGGGCGCCCGACCCGGGCGAATTTCCGGACCGGTGAGCTCACCATGTGCACCATGGTGCCGATGCGGTCGGTGCCGCACCGGGTGGTCTGCGTACTCGGCCTCGACGACGGGGTCTTCCCCCGCAGCACGGTGCCGGACGGCGACGACGTGCTCGCCCGCGACCCGTGCGTCGGCGAGCGCGACCCCCGCAGCGAGGACCGCCAGCTACTCCTGGACGCGGTCCTCGCGGCCACCGGGCACCTCGTCCTGGTCTACTCGGGCGCCGATCAGCGGACCAACGCCCGCCGCCCACCGGCGGTGCCGCTGGGCGAGTTGCTGGACACCATCGACGCCGCCGTACGGACCGCCGACGGGTCCGCCCCCCGCGACCGGGTGGTGGTACGTCACCCGCTGCAGACCTTCGACACCCGCAACTTCACCGCCGGCGCGCTCGGTGTCCGCGGGGCGTTCAGCTTCGACCGTGCCGCCCTGGCCGGGGCCGTCGTCGCCGGCGGGGTCCGCGACGACGAACGGCCGTTCCTCGCCGTCACGCTGCCCCCGGTCGCCGGTGACGCCCCGGTCCAACTGGACGACCTGCGCAGATTCCTCGAACACCCGGTGCGCGCGTTTCTCCGCCGCCGGCTCGGGCTGGCCTTCTTCACCGACGACGAGGACCCGCAGGACGCCCTGCCGATCGAACTCGACAACCTGGCGGCCTGGGCGGTCGGCGACCGGCTGCTACGGGCCCGGCTGGCCGGCGCGGAGCTGGACCGGTGCGTCCAGGCCGAATGGCGGCGCGGGACGGTCCCGCCGGGCGCCCTGGGGACCCGCCTGCTGAACCGGCTCGCCGCCGAGGTGGAACCGTTGGTCGCGACCGCCGCGCCGGTCATGGTCGGCGACCCGGCGATCATCGACGTGCGCAGCACCCTGCCCGGCGGCGGCACCGCCGTCGGCACGGTCAGCGGCGTGTACGGGGACACCATCGCGACGGTGGAGTACTCCAAGCTGGGGCCGAAACACCGCCTGCGGGCCTGGCTGCGCCTGCTGGCGCTCACCGTCGGCCAGCCCGGCCGCCCGTGGCAGGCGGTCACCATCGGGCGTGGCCACGGCGGACGACCCAGCCGGTCCACCCTCGGACCGGTCGACCCGCCGGCCGCCGCCGCATTCCTGAGCGCCCTGGTGGAGCTGAGCGACGAAGGGCTGCGGGAACCACTGCCGCTGAGCACGAAGACCTCACACGCGTACGCCCGCTCCCGCAGCCGCGGCGACCGGTACGACGAAGCGGTCGCCGCCGCGCGCGGCGAGTGGACCAGGTTCGCCGTCGGCGGGGAGGGCGACGACGCGGCCCACGCCCTGGTGTGGGGTGCCGCCGCCCCGCTCGACGCGCTGCTCACCGAGCGGGCGTTCACCGGGCGGCCGCCCGGCGGGCAGCCGGCCGGCGCGGAGTCCACCCGGTTCGGCGCCCTGGCGGTACGACTGTGGCAGCCGCTGTTCGACGCCGAAACGGTCGACCGCCGGTGAACCGCCGAGCGCGCCCGCCAGCGGTCCCGTCCTTCGACGTCCACGGGCCGCTGCCGACCGGCACCACCGTGCTGGAGGCCAGCGCGGGGACCGGCAAGACGTTCACGATCGCCGCCCTCGCCGCCCGGTACGTCGCCGAGGGCACGGCGCGGCTGCCGGAGCTGATGCTGGTGACCTTCGGCCGGGCCGCCACCGCCGAACTGCGCGAGCGGGTCCGGGAACGGTTGGTCGACGTCGAGCGCGATCTGGCCGAACCGAAACGGGCCCGCGAGTCCGACGACAGCGTGCTCGCCCTGCTGGCCGACGTCGACGACACCGAGGTCGATCACCGCCGCCGACGCCTGCGGGCGGCGCTGGCCGACTTCGACTCCGCCACGATCGCGACAACGCACCAGTTCTGCCAACGCATGCGGATCGGCCTGGGTCTGGCGGCCGACGGCGACCCGGACGCGGTCTTCGTCGAAGACCTCGACGACCTCGTCTCCGAGGTGGTCGACGACCTCTATCTGCGCAAGTACGCCTCGCCGGGTGCCGCCGCCCCGGACTTCGACCGGCCGAAGGCGGTGGAGATCGCCCGGGCGGCGGTCGGCGACTTCCAGGCCCGGCTGGAGCCGGGCGACGCGGCGCCCGGCGGCGCGGCGGATCTGCGGTACCGCTTCGCCGGGGCGGTCCGCGACGAAGTGCACCGCCGCAAGCGGCAACGGCGGCTGTACGGCTACGACGACATGCTGACCGGTCTGGCGGCCGCCCTGACCGACCCGGTACGCGGACCGGCCGGCTGTGCACGCCTGCGCGAGCGGTACTCCGTCGTGCTGGTCGACGAGTTCCAGGACACCGACCCGGTGCAGTGGAACATCCTGCGGACGGCGTTCCACGGCCACACCACCCTGGTCCTGATCGGCGACCCCAAGCAGGCGATCTACGCGTTCCGGGGCGCCGACGTGGTCAGCTACCTCACCGCCGCCGACGCCGCCACCACCCACGCCACCCTGGCGGTGAACTGGCGCAGCGACGAACCACTCCTGCGGGCCCTGGACGTCGTGTTCGGTGGGGCCGCCCTGGGCGACGAACGCATCACCGTCCGGCCGGTCACCGCGGCGCACCGCGGCCGCAGGTTGACCGGCGCCCCGGTGGACACCCCGCTGCGGGTACGCGTGGTCGGTCGGGACGGCTGCCGGCTCACCAAGACGGGCCTGCTGTCCACATCGGACGCCCGCGCGGTGGTGGCCGCCGACGTCGCGGCGGACATCGGGGCGCTGCTCGGCAGCGGCGCACAACTCACCGACCGCGGCGTCGCCCCGGGCGACGTCGCCGTGCTGGTCCGTACCCACCGGCAGAGCACGCAGATCCGCGACGCCCTCGCCGCGGCCGGCGTACCGGCGGTGGTCGCCGGGGCCAGCGTCTTCGGGACCGCGGCCGCCGGGGACTGGCTGGCCCTGCTGCAGGGCATGGAGCAACCCCACCGGGCGACCCGGGTCGCCGCGGCCGCCCTCACCAGCATCGTCGGGTGGTCGGCCGAAACACTCGCGGCCGCCACCGACGACGAACTGGAGGAACTCGGGGCGACGCTGCGGCGCTGGGCCGCTGTCCTGGCCACCCGGGGCGTCGCGGCGCTGCTGGAGGCGGTGACCGCGACCGGGTTGTCCGCGCGGCTGCTGCGGCAACGCTCCGGCGAGCGTCAACTCACCGACCTGCGGCACGTCGGGTTGACCCTGCACGCGGCCGCCGTCGAGGGTCAGCTCGGGCTGGCGGCGAGCGCCGAGTGGCTGCGTCACCGGATCGACGAAGCGCCCGACGACATCAGCGTGGAGCGCAGCCGCCGGCTGGAATCCGACGCCGACGCGGTGCAGGTCCTGACCGTCCACAGTTGCAAGGGCCTGGAATTCCCGGTGGTCTATGTGCCGTACGGCTGGGACCGGCACGTCGGCACTCCGGAGCTGCTGCGCCTGCACGACGACGCCGGCGCCCGGGTGCTCGACGTCGGCGGAAGCGGTGGAACCGGATTCACCGGACGCTCTCAGCAGCACCTGGCCGAGGACGCCGGTGAGGATCTGCGCCTGCTCTACGTCGCGCTGACCCGGGCCCAATGCCAGATCGTCGCCTGGTGGGCGCCCACGGCCAACACACCGGCCTCCGCGCTGCACCGGCTGCTGCTCGGACGACCCGCCGCCGGCACCACCCCCCGGGCCGACTACCCCGTCCCGGACGACGACACGGTGCTGACCCGGCTGCGTCAGTTGGCCGTCGCGGACCTGGCGGTGGAACGCGTGGTGCCGGCGGAACCGACACGCTGGGTCGCACCCGCGCGCCCCCACCTCCCGCTGACGGCAACGGATCTCCACCGGCAGCTGGACAACGGCTGGCAACGGACCTCGTACTCCCGGCTCACCGCCGCCGCGCACCACGTCCCCGGTACGGCCCACTCCCCCACCGTGGGCGGCTCCCCTGGCGACGGCTTCCCGGGCGTGGCCGACTCCCCGGGCGTGGGCAGTGAACCGGAGCAGACCGGACGCGACGACGAGACGCTGCCGGCCGTCCCGGTCAGCGCCGCCGCCGACGGCGTACCCGACCTGCCCTCGCCGATGGCGGACCTTCCAGCCGGTGCCGCGTTCGGCACCATCGTCCACGCCATCCTGGAGACCACCGACACCACCGCACCCGACCTGCTAGCCGAGCTGACCGACCGGACCCGCGAACAACTCGCCCGCCAGCCGATGCGCCTCGACCCGCACGTGCTGGCCACGGCGCTCCTGCCGGCACTCGACACGCCGCTCGGGCCGCTGGTCGACGGCCGGCGACTACGCGACATCGCCCCGGCCGACCGGCTCACCGAGCTGGACTTCGAGTTTCCGCTCGACGGCGGCGACGGCGCCGCACTCGCCGGAGACCTCACCCTGGCCAGCGTGGGCTCGCTGCTCGGACGGCATCTGGCCCCCGACGACGCGCTGGCCGGCTACCCGGACTTGCTGCGCACACCGCAGCTGCGCGACCAGCGGCTACGCGGATACCTCGGCGGCAGCATCGACGCGGTGCTCCGGGTGACCGGCGGCGACGGGCCACGCTACGTGACGGTGGACTACAAGACCAACTGGCTCGGCGTCATCGGGCCGACCGGCCCGGTGCCGCTGACCGCGCTGGACTACCGTCCGACCGCTGTCGCGGCCGCGATGATGGCGGCGCACTACCCGCTGCAGGCGTTGCTGTACTCCGTGGCGTTGCACCGGTTCCTGCGCTGGCGGCAGCCCGGATACCAGCCGGCCCGGC
>DASVVF010000680.1:0-2731 GCA_036386695.1 Catenuloplanes sp.
CTGCGCCAGCTCGCCAACCGGCTCGTCGGCATCCTGCACGGATGCCTTAAGACCGGCACCCCGTACGACGAGACGACCGCCTGGTCGCATCACCTCATCGAGGCTGCTGCTTGACATTCAAGCTCCTGGGATGTCTTTCGGGCGGTGGGCGATCGGTGCCCTACCGAGGCTACGCGACCGGCCGGAAACCCCGCTGGGCCAACTGACTCGGCCATCTGACGGCGCCCCGGACCGGCTGGAGGGTCCCTGCGGGTCGGGACTTTACCGGGCACGCCGGGGTATGACTCCGGGCATGGGTTCACGGGTGGTGGTGGTGACGGGGGCGTCCAGCGGCATCGGTCGGGCGGCGGCGCTGCGGTTCGCGGCCCGCGGAGACCGCCTGGTGCTGGCCGCCCGGGCCCGTTCAGCGTTGGACGAGGTGGCCGCCGGCTGTCGCGCCGCCGGAGCCCAGGTGCTGGTCGTCCCGACCGACATCACCGTCGCGCAGACCGTGCGGGACCTGGCCGACGCCGCGGTGCGGCGGTTCGGACGGGTGGACGTGTGGGTCGACACGGCGGCGGTGATGGCGTACGGACGCTTCGAGGACCTGCCGGCCGAGGTGTTCGAGCGGGTGATAGCCACCGACCTGATCGGCGCGGCGACGGTGGCCCGGGTGGCGCTGCACCGGTTCCGCGCGCAGGGCGCCAGGGTGCTGATCCTCGCCAGCTCCGTGCTCAGCCAGGTGACCGCGCCGTACCTGGGGGCGTACGTGACCGCCAAGTGGGGTCACCGCGGGTTGGCCCGGGTGTTGCGCCAGGAGACCCGCGACGCCCGGGACATTCACGTCTGCCTGGTGACTCCGGGCAGTGTGGACACTCCGATCTATCTCAGCGCCGCCAACTACGCCGGCCGGGTGGGCCGGCCGCCGCCGCCGATGGACACCCCGGAGAAGGTGGCCGCCGCGATCGTGCGGTGCGCCGATCGGCCCCGCGCGCACACCTCGGTCGGGTTGGCGAACGCGGTGATGCGGTTCGGCTTCGCGGCGCTCCCCCCGGTTTACGACGCCCTGGTCGGCCCGTTGATGCGGCTGGGTGGCCTGTCCGGTGAGCCGGTCGATCCGCACGAGGGCAACGTTTTCCGCGAGCGGCCGCGAACCGATGCGGTGCGCGGCGGGTGGGGCCGGCGGTGGCTGCGCCCGGTCGCCGCCGCCACCGCCGTGGCCGGGACGGCCGGCGTGGCCCGTTGGTACGTACACGCGAAATGGTGAACCCACGGCCGCCGCGCCCGGATCGGCTTGCTAACCGAAATGAAAACCGATACCAATAACCCCGTGAAGGCTGCCTTCGTGGGGAAGGGCGGCAGCGGCAAGACGACGCTGGCCGCCCTGTTCGCCCGCCATCTCAGTACGTCACCTGGACCGGCCGGGGATCCGCCGCCGGTCCTCGCGATCGACGCGGACATCAACCAGCACCTCGCCGCGGCATTGGGGGCGCCCGAGGAGGCGGCCGCCCGGCTGCCCGCGCTCGGCGACCACCTCGCGGAGATCAAGGAGTACCTGCGCGGTGCCAACCCGCTGATCTCCTCGGCCGCGGCGATGGTCAAGACCACGCCCCCCGGGCCGGGGTCGCGGCTGCTGCGGATAACCGGACCCAACCCCCTCTATGACCGGCTGGTCCACGACGTCGGTGGGGTACGGCTGGCCGTGACCGGTCCGTTCACCTCGGACGACCTCGGCGTGGCGTGCTACCACTCCAAGGTCGGCGCGGTCGAGCTGCTCCTCAACCACCTCGTCGACGACGCCGGGGAGTACGTGGTGGTCGACATGACCGCCGGCGCGGATTCGTTCGCCTCCGGGCTGTTCACCCGGTTCGATCAGACCTTCCTGGTCTGTGAGCCCACGGTGCGCAGCGTCGGGGTGTACCGGCAGTACGTCGGCTACGCCCGCGACTACGGCGTGCGCGTCGCGGTGGTCGGCAACAAGGTGGACGACGCCGGTGACGTGGCCTTCCTCCGGGAGCAGGTGGGCGACGATCTCCTGTGCTGGGTCGGCCGGTCCCGGTATGTCAAGGCCGGCGAGCGGGGCCGGGTACTGCCGATCGGGCGGTTGGAACCGGCCAATGCCGCCGCGTTGAGCACCATGCGGGTCGCGTTGGACGCGGCCGGCAAGGACTGGACCCGGTACACCGCGCAGGCCGTCGAATTCCACCTGCGCAACGCGACCGCGTGGGGCAACGACCGGGTCGGGGAGAACCTCGCCGACCAGGTGGACCCGCACTTCGTGCTCGGGCCGGCGACCAGCGCCGCGCTCGGCTGACAAGAGGAGAAACGCCATGTCCCTGGACGTACCCACCGCTCTGCTGGAGCGTGCCGCAGCGGGTCCTGTCGACGACACCGACTTCGTGGCCTGTGTGCGTGAGTCGCTGCCCTATGCCTGGACCGTGATCTCCGGTGTGGCCGGAAACCTGCGTTCCAGCGGCGCGGACTTCGCCGACCACGAGGTCGCACCGCCGAGCGAAGCCGAGCGCGGGCAGCTGCTGCGCGCACTGGCCAGCGACGCGATCCGCGGCGGCCTGGAGCGCCACTTCGCCGTGCGGCTGGCGTTCCAGAACTGCCACCGGGTGGCCGCGTTCACCCCGGCGGCGGTCGAGGGCGCCCGGTACCGCGAGTTTGTCTCCCCGCGTGGGCAGCTGCTCAACCAGTCACCGGAACTGCGTGACTGCTGACGACCGCGCTAGCGTCGTGGGGGGGGGGG